>JAFOIR010000040.1 GCA_017420625.1 Bacillota bacterium | reverse complement strand
TCAGCTCGGGGAACTCGTTCAGAACGTCGGTCATCTCATTGCCGCGTTCGCCGCAGCCGATGTATACGACGATATCTGCTTCCGCCCACTTGGCGAGCTGGTGCTGGATAACGGTCTTGCCGGAACCGAATGGTCCGGGAACGGCTGCCACACCGCCTTTGGCGATGGGGAAGAAGGTATCGATAACACGCTGACCGGTGACCAGCGGCATCTCGGGCGCCAGTTTGCGAACGTAGGGACGGCCTTTACGGACCGGCCAGGTCTGCATCAGTCTGACGGGTACATCGCCGTTTGCTGTTTCAACGGTTCCGATCGTATCTTCCACTGTGAAGGAACCGGCTTTGATTTCTTTCATGGTACCGGAAACGCCGTAGGGGATCATGATCTTCTGGACGACCAGAGAGGTCTCGCGTACGGTTCCGATAATATCGCCGGCCTCTACATGGGCGCCGGCTTCGACTGTTGGAACGAAGTCCCATTTCAGGCTTCGGTCCAGGGAGGGAACTTCCACACCGCGGGAAAGCAGGTTGGAGTTCGTTACTTCCATAATTTTATTCAGGGGACGCTGAATACCGTCGTAGATGGAGCCGATCAGACCCGGGCCCAGTTCAACGGACAGCGGTACTTCCATGGATTCAACGGGAGCGCCGGGGCCTAAGCCCTGGGTCTCTTCGTAAACCTGAATGGAAGCCTGATCCCCGTGCATTTCGATGACCTCACCGATCAGACGCTGCTCGGAAACACGCACCACGTCATACATGTTGGCGTCGCGCATACCCTCAGCGATGACCAGCGGGCCGGCTACTTTTTTAATGATTCCTCTGGTTTTGCTCATGGATCGTTTACCTCATTAGCTGTTTGAAAACAGGATATCAGATCCGACAGCCTGTTCTACGGATTTTTTGACATTCGCGATCCCGGCGCCCGTATTGCCGGAAACGCCTGGAATTGCGATGATCGCCGGAGTGAGCCTGGCCTGATAGCGGGATACTTCCCGTGGAATCCGGTTCATCAAAGCTTCGGTCATATAGATGACGCCGAAGCCGCTCTCTGCTGCGCTGCGAAGAAGTCTGGATGCTTCTTCGTCGGATTTTCCGTCGGTCGAAAACAGGGTAAGGCCCAGGGTGGCAAAACCGTAAATGCTGTCGTATTCACCCATGACGGCTACTTTATACATACATTTCCCTTACCCTTTCCCGAATGGCTTCTTCGGAGAATCCATTCGCTTTGCCCGTCAGGATGATGCGGGCGGTCTTGATCTCATTCATCCTCGCCAGATAGAAGGCCAGGACCGGTCCAACCGATTCGGAGTGCGTTCTCTCGGGGCGAAGCGACGCGATCAGGCGGTTGTCGCACCAGCGTTCAAAGGCGGAAGCGGAGGTCTTCAGGGCCTCGACGCCTTCTTCGTAACCACTGCGGCGAAGGAAGGTATAGAAGGCTTCTTCACTCTCAGCGGCGGCGCGGGCAAGCTCACCTACATCGATCAGTGAGGAGGGTGCCAGCGCATTTTCCATGAACGCACGGGATTTACGCATCTTTCGGCAGCGGACGGCGATCTTGATATCGCTGTAGGCGACCGTGGATTGAAGGTAGTTTTTAAAAAGGGGATTGGAAGAGGCGTTTGCCGCCTTTTCCATCGCGGACAGGGTTTCCCGGTCCACGAGCATATCGACAGCCTGCCCGTCGCGGGTCTTGAGCATGAGCTCAAAGGCGCGGGGCGCCAGATCACGAAGTGCTTCGGGAAGCTGATCGTAAGTCTTTTCTTTCAGAATTTTCAGCATTTTTTCGCGGCCGAAGTCTTCCAGAGGGAAGAACGCGCCGGGATGCGGCTCTTCGGTCACCGTTTCCTTCACGCCGGCTTTCAGATTGTGGAAAAGCTGCGGATAGGAAAGGACAAGGAGAAACTCAGGATCCAGACGAAGCTCCTCGATGAGTGCGAGGGTCCTAGCTTCCTCGGTAGAAAGAAGCGTCTCGGAAGTATAGTTTTCTCCCAGACCTTCGCCCCAGCCCTGGCCTCGCAGATGCTCCATGACCGCCTCAGCGGAGGGCATGGTGATCATCTGGGCGACGTCAGAGTCTTTCAGGAGCGCTTTTTCCCTGACCCGGATCCGGGCGACCGCGAATATGTAATCGAGATCATTCATAGCGGGTCTCCCTTAAAACAGATTCTGGGTGATCAGGTCGGATAACTGGTCCTTTTTCTCGGCGATCAGGCTCTCAAATGAGCAGTTCAGTTCCACACTGCCGTAGTTCGAAGAAGTATTTGCGCTGTCATTTTCATCGCGGTAGCGAAGGATGAAGCCGCTTTCGATGTTTGCAGCTTCTTTGGACAGGCGAAGAGATGCGCCTTTCTTTGCAGCCGCTTCGTCCAGCTGATCGGCAAATCCTGACGGAAGACGGGATAAGTCTTTCGCGTTAAACAGGATCTCGCCACTCCCTTTCTGGATGTTTTGATCAAGCAGACGAAGGATCACTTTGAAATACTCCTCAACCGGAAGGGAAAGAAGTTTTTCGTGGGCAGCCTGAAGTACGTCCCTGATCAGATCCTGCTTGGCAGCAAGAATGGTCTGTTTTTGCTGCATGCCGATCTGTGACTGGATTCTTCCGGCGTAGTCCTTTGCGGATCTGTCTGCTTTATCCTTGGCTTCCTGACGGATCTTGTCCGCTTCAACGGCGGCCTGATCTGTCAGCGCTTTGGCGGCATTTTTTGCTTCTTCGAGGATCGTTTCGACCTTGGCATTCGCTTCGCTGAGGATAGATTCTTTAATACGATCGATTCCTGCCATGGTTTGTCTCCTCTTTTCGATTAAAGGTTGGTAACGGAAAGAATGGAGATCAGAAGAGCCAGGATGGCATAAGTTTCAACCATGGCCGGGAACAGCATGGCTTTACCGAACTGGTCGGGTTTCTTGGCTACGACGCCGATGGATGCGACAGAAGTTTTGCCCTGGTAGATCGCGGAAACAAGGCCGACGACTGCGATGGGAAGGCAGGCGATGAGATACATCAGACCGGTCTTGGTATCGGTGATGGGAGTTCCGCCCAGAACGCCGATGCGGGAAAGGGTGATGAAGGTGACCAGCAGGCCGTAGATGCCCTGAGTACCGGGGAGCAGCTGCAGGATCAGAACTTTTGCGAACTGATCGGGATCCTCAGCCACGACACCAGCCGCTGCCTGACCGCCGACGCGGACACCGTAAGAAGAACCGATACCTGCCAAGATCGTCGCAAGAGCGGCACCGATAAGAGCTAAAACCATACCTGTAGACATTTTACTTTTCCTCCTTGACTTGGACGTATTTCGTCACTGTTTTAAATGGATTGAACTTCTTCCCGCCGGCATCGTAGAATTTACTGAAGAACTCGACGTACTGAAGACGGTTCGTGTGAACATATGCACCGAGTGCATTGATTCCTAAGTTGAGCAGGTGGCCGAAGATAAAGACCACGATGAAGATAATTGCGCCGACCACGCCGCCTCCGCCGTAGGAGGCCATCATGTTGATAACGTTGGCGATAACGCCGGTCGCAAGTCCCAGCGCCAGAAGACGCGAATAGGACAAAATATCGGAAAGCCAGCTGGTAATACCATAAAGGTCGTAGGCGCCGAGAGCAACCCTCACACCCCAGTTCTTGTTCGTACGGCCGCTCATCAG
>JAFOIR010000362.1 GCA_017420625.1 Bacillota bacterium | reverse complement strand
GTAAATGAGATATCCTAAGATAATTACGAGCTGAATGGTGGTTAAATATCCATTGTTCAGCTCGTTTTGACTATATATAATTCCGTGAATTTCGTCAAGAGTTATGTTAGAATGAATGCATACTATATTCCAGTATAATGTACTATATATTATTCACTAAAACTTCCCACACCAAAATCAGGCATCTTATGGATCATTCAAGCGGGATTCCGGTATGGACCATCTCAGTGATCCCGGAAGGCAGTGAAGGTGAGATCACCTTGGAAGAAACCGTTAGGAGGATTGCTGATGTCAAGCTGGCTCATGCTCCGGGTGAAGTATATGAATATGCAACGATCAATTACGATGTTCTTGCATTGATCATTGAAGAGGTTACAGGCAAAAAATATGAGGATTATATTACCGGGACAGTTCTAAATAATGCAGGAATGGATGAGTCTTTTTTTAGAATTTCAGATTCTGACAGACAGCGTATTTTTCCGGGACGTAAAGCCGGCTTTTTTGGTACGCGGCAATATAATGCTCCAACTTATTATGGAAATACTGCCGCCGGTTGCCATCGTATCGATCACCTCCGTTTCTTTATCATTTTATCACATTTTATATACGCTATTCATTTTTATTATAAGCGAAGGAGATGGGATTGCAAGGGTTAGCGCCATAAAACGACAGCCCTGATATCACGACCAGCATAAGCCGAAGCAAGGGGAACTCAGTTCCCTCTTATCTCCTGGCGCATAAAGCCCACATACGATATCGTAAACGCAGCAAAGGTAAGCGCCAGCAGTCCTACCAGATGAGGCCAGATCAGCAGTAGGCTCTGACCCAGCGGCAGGTAACCGCGCAGTGCCCCTACCAGCTGGGCGTAGGACACGGCGTTGATCGCCCTGGTCGCGGGGTTCATAAGCACGGAACCGGCCTCGGAATAAAGATAATACGGAGAAAGACGGTTTAAGTTAAGATTAAGGTCATAGTTTTTAAGGCCGTTGACCGCCTGCTGATACTCTGTATTGACAGGATAGGCCGCATTCGCCATAATTCCGGCTAAAAGGCTCATGAAAATCGCGAAAAAGAGCCACAAGGCGATCGAAGAAAGAGCCGAGGTCGTTGCCTGCCTGGTAAAGACCGAAAACAGCATGGCCATTGCCAGCCAGAAACAGACGTAAATGTCAGTAAAGATCAAATAGATCAGGATCCTCACAAGCTCCTCACCTGTGGGTCTTATCCCGGAGCAGAGAAAGCCTGCGCAGCCCACCGCGATTCCTGTGCTGAAGATCATGACAGTGATAAGCGTACTTGAGGCCAGGAACTTGCCGATAATGATGGAATCTCTGTAGATGGGCTGTGACACAAGGCGGTTTAAGGTGCCGCTATTTTTTTCCGCGTTGATCGAGTCAAAGCCCAAGATAAGCCCGATGAACGGCCCGATCAGGGCGATCAGCGACATATACGAGGGTATTGAACTTCCGCCTGTGGAAAACAGCTTTAAGAACATAAAGCTTGCATCAAACGAAGCCTTCGGATCCGCTGCCGCGTCTTTAAGCGCGCTGCCTATGCCCGTAACCGCGCCGTAAACGCTTGCGATCGTCATAGCGATCACCAGGATCAGGATAATGATGAACCTTTTTCCCGTTACGTGATCTGCCATTTCCTTCTGGTAGAGAGCCGTAAGGCTGTGATAACGGATACTCTTATTGTTATGCCCCTCTGCGGCCGAAAAGGCGTTTCCTGCTGCCGTCTTTACCATCACTGTCATCTCCTTCTTTTTCAGCTTCTTCAAAATAGACACGGTAGATCTCATCGAGATCCCCGCCCTTCTGATGCAGATGCAAGAGCTTATATTCATTCGTTATAAGGTACTTTGTGATTTCCTCCCGAAGATCCTCCGAGGAATTGATTACAAAGGTATTGCCGTTCTTTGTTATCCCGGTCATTCCCTTAAGTCCCTCAATAAATCCCAGAAATCTGCTGTCGCAGGGCTCGGTCTCAATCTCCAGAGTGTAGTGCCCTTCCGTCTCGATCTGGCTTCCGAGCTCATCGATACCTCCGCAGGCGATCAGGTTTCCGTCCACGAAAATACCGACCCTGTCACAGATCTGCTGGATCTGGTAGAGCTGATGGCTGGATACCAGGATCGTCTTCTTATCCTCAACGCTCAGCTGCTTTATAAGGCTTAAAAACTCCCGCATACCTTCCGGATCAAGGCCCGTTGTGGGTTCATCCATTATGATGACCTCCGGATCCTTAATAAGGACGTCCGCGATCCCGAGACGCTGGCGCATACCCTTTGAATAGGTCTCCGTCTTCTGATCCGCAGCGTGGGTCATTCCCACCTTTTCCAGCAAACCGTCGATCAGCGGGTTGATCTCATGCTCCGGAATACCGTTAAGCCTCGCCATGAAACGAAGGTTCTCACGTCCTGTCATATCGCTGTAAAACCCGATGTTGTCCGGCATATATCCGGTGATCCGCTTTACCAGCATGGACTGCCTTGTGCAGTCATGCCCGTCGATCAATGCCATTCCATGAGTAGGTTCGGTCAAGCCCAGGAGCATTAATATTGTTGTTGTTTTTCCCGCACCGTTCGGTCCGAGCAGACCGAAAATCTCTCCCCGTCTGATCTCCAGATTAAGATGATCCACGGCTGTTTTCGGGCCATAAGCCTTTGTCAGATCCATGATGCGGATAATCGGTGTATCTGTCATAGCCTGCCTCACTGTTTATCTTCTTCCAAACTTTCGAATTATGTAAACCAATCCGGCAACCAGGGCCGCGATGATCACAACCGCCACAATTCCCCAGCCCGTATGATTCTGTACGGCAACTCTCAAGTCGCATTCGGATTTGACCACTTCATTTGACGCAGTGACAAGAACCGCGTAGTCCCCGAGGATCGCATCCTTCGCAGGAGTAATATGGGCGGTCACTTCTTTGCTCTGTCCGGCGGGAATATCACTGATGGTGTCCTCGTCAAATGTGACCTTCCAGTCGGTGGAAGCCTGTGCCTTAAGGCTTATATTGCTGAGGTCGATATTGCCCGTATTCTGTATGGAAAGAACCACATCCTTCGACTCACCCGCATAGGTACTGGTGGAAAGATTGCCATTGGGCGTAGTCGCCGTAAGGCCGTAGGTACCGGTGATCTTAACGGTAACCGGGAGCTCGAGTGTCTCTCCTGCACAGTCCACCATGAACGTGAGAGGATACTCACCTGCCATTACATTCTGCGCGGGTGTGACTGCCACAGCGATCGAAGAAGTTGCGCCGGCTTCTACCGGAACTGAAGATGTTGCGCTGCCGGCATCCGAAGGAGTAAAGGTTACGTTCCAGCCCTCCGGCGCTCCCTGAACAGACATTGAATAGGTCTGATTCTCTCCGCTGTTGTTGGTAAGCTTCGCGGTATAACTGAATTTTGTTCCGGCCGGACCCTCCTGCTGAGCGTAATCCGTGGTGAAGGTATCAACACCGAGCTTTTTCTCTTCCGCATCAACCTTGACGGAAAGCTTTAATTCCTCGTTCACGCTGCCGCCCTTCGCGTTCAAGGTGATCGTGTAGGTATCCTCCTTCGCATCCTCCGGAACGGTCAGCGAATAGGAAAGCGACGGGGAATCCTCTTTTTTCTGATGAGCACCTACATGAACCATGGACACTTCATTTGAGGTGTTCTTGAATGCTCCCTCCCAGCCCTCCGGGAGATCTTCCGCTTCAAGCGCAACCGTGGTCTCCTTCGAACCGGTATTTGTTATATAGAGCGGAAATGTTGAGGCTCCGCCTGGCTTTACCGTAACCCCGGGGTAGTCTGTGCTAAAGACCAACTCACCTGCCTGACTTACCGCCTCTGTCTGGCTGTTCGTATCTGCTTCGTCCGCAAAAACCGCAGCCGGCATAAGCACCGTAATCGCCGCCAGCACTCCGGCCGCCAACAGTCCGCAAGCAAACCTCTTTTTCTTTCCTGTCACAAATCCTGCTGTCCTTCCCATGATCTGTCACGCCTCCTTAAAAAAAATGTAAGGATCGTTTGCGATATTGGTCAAGCACCTCCTCCGCAACGCCTGTACTGAAAGTTAGTCCCAATTTGTGACGCAAATTTTATAATTCCGTGTTTTTTCTGTGAACAAAAAGGGGAGCTGTCGCACTAAGAATGGTGTGACAGCTCCTTTTTCTTGTGAAAAACACAAAAGCCAGACTACGAAAAGTCCGGCTTTTGCGGTAAAATATATTTATGCTACTAAATAAAATCTTACACGGAGATTATACAGGAATCTCCATATATCATCAATTAAAACTTCCGCTCGACATAGAAATATCTATCCCGTCTGACGACCCGGTACGCCTGTTAAATGCATTTGTGGAGGGAATGAATCTTTCCGATCTGTATTCAACATATGACAGAATCAGGAAAAACCAGGCTTCACCACGTCAGATGTTAAAGATAGTTATCTATGCAGCAATGAACAGGATTTATTCAAGCCGTGATATTGAAACATCCTGCAGGAGAGACATCAATTTCATGTATCTTTTGGATGGTGCCCCTGTCCCTGACCATTCAACGATCGCAAGATTCATTTCCATTCATCTTTCACAGTGTTCAAAACAGATAATGTCACAGGTCGGTACCATACTTCTCGATCTCGGTGAAATATCAGGGGAGAATGTTTTCATCGACGGGACAAAGATAGAAGCGGCTGCTAATAAATATACTTTCGTGTGGAAAAAGGCCGTGTCGAAAAACCTGCTTAAGCTGACGGATAAAATATGTGTGTTCTGTGCAGAATGTGAAGAACTGTACGGAATCAAGGTTGTTTATAAAGACCGCATATCACAGCATACTCTTGAGAGGCTCCTAAAGAAACTGTACAGGCTGAAAGAATCTGAGGGAATTGAGTTTGTACACGGCATAGGTAAAAGGAAAACCGTACTTCAGCGTTCCGTTGAAACCCTTAAGGAATACCTGGAAAAGCTCAGGGAATATAGCCACAAGATCTCTATGTGTGGAAACAGGAACAGTTATTCCAAAACGGACACTGATGCCACTTTTATGAGAATGAAGGAAGACGCAATGCTTAACGGTCAGCTCAAGCCGGCCTACAACCTGCAGCATGGAGTGGACTCAGAGTATGTGACTTGGGTGGGTGTTTACCCTAACCACACTGACACGCTTACACTTATCCCTTTCTTAAAGGACATGGAGGAATACCATTCTTTCAAATACAAAAATATCGTTGCTGATGCAGGTTATGAAAGTGAGGAGAATTATGTCTTCATAGAATCCAACAGCCAGACTGCATACATAAAGCCCCAGAATTTTGAACTTTCAAAAACAAGGAAGTTTAAGCAAGACATAAGCAGGCGTGAGAACATGGAATATGACTCCGAAACTGACAGCTATATCTGCAGGAACGGGAAGCGGCTTTATGCCGTTAAGAAAAATACAGAAAAGTCTGCCAGCGGCTACCGGCGTAATGTAACTATATACGAGTGTGAAAGCTGCAGGAGATGTCCATACAAAAAAGGCTGCATTAAGGGCAACAACTGTAAGACAGCTTTTAAGGACAGGATCAAGCGCCTTTCAGTATCAAGAAAACTGGAAAAGAAGCGTGCAGAATGCCTTGAACGAATAACAAGTGAATACGGGACACAACTCAGAATGAACCGCAGCATACAGGCAGAAGGTTCATTTGCAAATATAAAAGAGGACATGAACTTCAGAAGATACCTGTATCGCGGAAAAGAAAATGTGCTTACGCAAAGCATCCTGGTGGCAATCGGGTTTGATATAAACAAGCTTCACCACAGGATTATGTCCGGACGGATCGGAACACATCTGTACGAACTAAAAGAAACATCATAAAACATAAAAGTATGCCAGTCTCATCAATCGGTTTGTTTAAGTACGCTATTTTTAGACAATCAGAGTAATCATATCTATTCAATAAAAAAAGAGATATAAAAAGGAGCTGTCGCCAAGATAATTTAATCATCTAAAGCGACAGCCCCGTTAAATGTTCTTTGTCCTTCAGGGTCTTGAACATTATAAGCAGTACGGGAAGCTTTTCGGAAAACGCATAAAGGACATCAGTGGGTGTATACCCATTCTCCTCCCACCATGGTACGCAGAACGGGGGTATCATGGATCTGCTCGGG
>JAFOIR010000361.1 GCA_017420625.1 Bacillota bacterium | reverse complement strand
ACAAGAGCCGTGAGAAGCTTTTTTGTCCTCTCGTGGTCACCTCCCATCTGACTGCATCCATAGGGATGGGGAAAGGTATAGAGTCCGTCAATACTGCCGCATACCACGTCCTGATGATCACGAACCAGATTCTGCGCCACGCTGTTGACGCAGCCTACCGTCGGGATGATCCAGATCTCATTGCGAACAGCCGCACGTCCGTCTTCACGGCGATAGCCAAGAAAGGTTCGCGGTGCTGTCTTTGGGGGCGGGAATATCTGATGCCTGTAGACATAACTGACAGATTCCGAAAGCCCGGTACGTACATTATGTACGTGTACCCAGGATCCCTTTTCAATATCTTCTTTGGCAAAACCGATCGGATTGCCGTATTTGATGACCGGCTGCCCAGCCCCGATCGCCTGGAGGGCGATCTTATGACCCCTGCCGATATCTTCGCTTGCCTTTACCAGGGTCCCGGAGACGAGAAATTCTTCTCCTTTCCGGATATCCTCAAGGGCAACGGCGACATTATCATTTGGATGGATCTGAATCAGTTTCATAAGTCAAAACACCTTGCTGAGTCTTTCCGTAAACTTCATGGGAATAAAATAGTCCATGTCTTCTCTTCATCATAGCACTGCGCCCTTGCCAGGGTCAAGGCGTTTCAAAGTAAATCCATTCATTGCGCCGCTCTGCCAATGCAGGTAGACACCCGATCGCACAAAGTGCTATAATTACATCACATCCACATGAAACGCCTGATCATCAAAAACCCATTGTATTATAGAGAGGGAAAAAATGGCTCTTCTTAATTATGATGTTCTGTCCCAAACCGGTTATTCCGGATATATCCTGAAGAAGGCACCGGAAAAAGTCATGCAGTTCGGAGAAGGCAATTTTCTGCGCGCTTTTGTAGATTATTTCTTCGACGAGGCAAACGAGAAAGCCGGTTGGAACGGCAAGGTCGTACTCCTTCAGCCCATAGCTCAGGGCCTGTCTGACTTCATCAACCGTCAGGAAGGGCTCTATACTCTGTACCTGCGCGGCCGTGAAAACGGAGAAAAAACAGACCAGAAGCGAGTCATCTCTTCTGTCAGCCGCTGTCTGAACACCTATACTGAATGGGACAAAGTACTGGACTTTGCCAGAAGCGATGATCTTGAAATCATCATCTCCAATACTACCGAAGCCGGCATCGTTCACGATACCGAGAGTACTTTCGATCAGACACCTCCGCCAAGCTTTCCTGCCAAACTGACCCGCGTCCTTTATGAGCGCTTCATGGCCGGCAAGCCAGGGATCATCATGCTTTCCTGCGAACTGATCGACAACAACGGCAAAGAACTTCTAAAATGCGTTCATCAGTATATCGAGGACTGGAAGCTCAGCGACGAGTTCCGCCAATGGATCGATGAAGAAAATATCTTCTGCTCCACGCTTGTCGACCGGATCGTCCCCGGACGTATCCGCGATCCGGAAGAAGTCAAACGCTTAAATGAAGAAAACGGCTACGAAGATCCTCTGACCGACGTAGGTGAAATTTTCGGGATCTGGGTCATCGAAGGACCCGAAGGTCTGGAAGATCGTCTTCCCTTCAAAGCTGCCGGCATGCCGGTCATGGTCGTACCGGATGTCACCCCTTACAAAAAACGCAAAGTCCGGATCCTGAACGGCGCCCATACCGGGTTTGTTCTCGGCGCCTATCTTTCAGGCTTCAATATTGTCCGTGATTGTATGGAAAACAAGACCATCCTGAACTTCATGAACAAGATGCTGTACGAAGAAGTCATTCCCACCCTTCCGCTGGATAAAGAAGACTGCCGCCAGTTCGCCGCTGCTGTTCAGGATCGTTTCAACAATCCCTTTGTCAACCACGAGCTGATGAGCATTTCTCTGAATTCCTCTTCCAAATGGAGAGCCAGAAACATGCCCACTTTCCTCGACTATGTGAAAGAAAAAGGTGTCCTGCCATCCTGCCTTACCACCTCTTTTGCTGCCTATATCGCTTTCTATTCCAGCCAGATCCAGGCCCTGACCGATCAAGGCCTCATCTGCCGCCGTCCTGTCGGCACTCCAGCCGAATATACGGTTTCCGATGACCGCAGGATCCTTGAGTTCTACTATGCTCATAAGGACGATACGCCTGAAGCACTGGTCCATGCTGTCATGACCAACCGGGATCTGTGGGGACAGGACCTGACAGAGGTTCCCGGCTTCGAAGCCGAAACCGTTCGTATTCTTCGGAAGATCCGCACCGAAGGCGCTCTTTCCGCCTTTTTGGCAGCTGTCGAGCAGTAAGTTCCAAAGCCCATCCATCAGGGGGTGCAGTTCAGGCGAGCTGCATCCCTTTTTCATTTTCTCAAAACAGCGAATCCAGACTGAAAATACCCAATAAGAAAGCTTTCATTTCCTGTGGAGAGCCTTCAAACGAGCCGATTGGGGTGTATTCGTTTTGTAATTGCGCCGCCACCCAGGAATTCCTATGATTTCTGGATAAGATATCATTTGGAAAAACTATCTTATCCACAGATTGGAAAGGATTCTCTGCAGAAAAATCTTCCTACCCAGACGATTCTTCCGGAAGGCTTTTTTCCTGGGTGAGATGTAGACCAGAAGTCTCTCCATGCCCAGGAATTAGAAAAGATAGTCTTTCAATAGAATCAGTCACCCAGAAATTCAAAAATGTCCTGGGCGACGCCGGTTAAAAACAAAGAATCCGCCCCAACGACTTGGAGCGGATTCAGAAAAATCAGCTGCTTTCAGAGTAGAAAGAACTTTTTGCTTACTTATACACTACCAGCGCGATCATCTCCAGGACTTCATTGGACTGATTGGACATGCTGTGGCCATGACCTTCTTCACAGATCGCAACATCTCCCGCATGAACGGTCACAAGCTCGCCGTTGTCGGAGTAAACGCCGGTGCCGGTCAGGATATAGAAGAACTCGATATCGCCTTCATGGACGTGATAACCGATGCTGCATCCCGGTTCCAGGGTGATCCGGCTGAAAACACGGCCTTTGCCGCACAGTTCGTCGGCTCCGGTAATGAAACTGGTGACTTTTGCAGTTCCGTCACCGCCGCGCATATGTTCACGATATTCGATCTTGCACTCATCTTTTCTTCTGATCATAACAAGCCTCCTTGTAAAATGATTCTTATCAAGAGTATACTCTCTTTACCGGATATAGTCCAGCGAATAATAGAGTATGCCTTGGCTTCTTCTCCGGAATAGTCCTTGACGAATTTCTGCAGATTTTGTATAAAAAAGTGAGACAAGGTGTGTCTCATCGCTAAAATAAAGGCTTTTGCTCATTTTGCGTCCTGTTTCTCCAACCGGTTTTTGCAGTATGATGAGCTCGAAAAGGAGGTCACAAGACAATGGATCAGATCAAAATTGGAAAGTTCTTTCAGGAACTGAGAAAAGAAAAAGGATTCACACAGGAACAGCTGGCAGAGCGTCTTGGGGTAGCCCGCCGCACCATCTCCCGCTGGGAGACCGGCAGCAACCTGCCTGATCTTGATATTCTCATTGAACTGTCTGATCTTTACTCGGTCGATCTCCGCGAACTCTTGGATGGAGAAAGGAAACAAAAAAAGATGGACAAAGAACTGGAACAAACCGTATTAAAAGTAGCCGAATACAGCAACGATGGAAAAAAACGCCTCACCAAAACCGTGTGCGTATATTTTATCCTTGGTATTCTGGCGCTGATCGCCAATGCGCTCATGAACTTTATGGAGCTGGAAGATACCTTCTGGACCGGCTTTGCCAATGGAATCACTTTTGGAATTGCCCTGGGAGCTATGATCCTCGGACTGCTTTATGTGACCGGTGTCATGCAGAAAGTCCAGGCCTTCAAAATGCGCCTGATCGGAAAGGATATCCAGGAATGAACATCCTTGTATCTATCGGTATCGCCATTGGCGCTGTCTGTATATTGGTCAACCGATTCGTAAAGGAAACTCCCGGCTGGCTGGATATTCTGCTTAGAATCTTCTACGTTATTGCGATCATTCTCATCATTATTGGATTCATCCGGACCAGATGGACATAATTTCTGAATCCGCTCCAAGTCGTTGGGGCGGATTCGCTGTTTTTAAACACCGCCGCCCAGAGTTTTTTCGAAATCCTGGGACGCTGATCAACTTGACGAACTATCTCTTCCAATCTCTGGGCGGGCAATAACTTTTGGCTTAAATCTCACCCAGGAAAAATGCCTTCCGGAAGAATCGTCTGGGCGGGAAGATTTTTCTGCAGAGAATCCTTTCCAATCTGTGGATAAGATAGTTTTTCCAAATGATATCTTGTCCAGAAATCGTAGGGATTTTTGGGCGGCGAAGCCATTGCAAAAACGAATACGCACCAATCGGCTCGTTGGAAGGCTTTCCACTGAACACATGATTTGACATAAAGAGAGGGCTGTAGAAGATTACAGCCCTTGTCTTTTTCCTGTTATTCTTTTTCCTTCGAGAAGAAGGCGACCGCCACGGCGCCTGGTCCTGCATAGGTGCCAATCGTGGCGCCTACCGGAACGGCTGTCACCGGAGTGGTGATCTTGTACTCTTTCCGGAACCGATCCATCAGAAGATTGATCGAATCATTGTAGGCTCCGGTAAAACCGAACATGATCGGCTTGTCAAAATCGATCTCATAAGAAGCGGCTTTGTCCATCAGCCCGCCAACGATATTCTTCGTGCCCCGAGCTTTTCCCCATACATTAACGACACCGTCTTCTATGGTCAGCAGAGGTTTGACAGATAAAATCTTGCCCACGATAGCTTTTGCTGAAGACAATCTTCCGCCCTTCTTCAGATACTCCAGCGTATCGAAGGCCGCCAGCACATGTGCATTCGGCAGCTCTTTCCGGATGATCGCATCGATTTCTTTCGCACTTTTTCCTTCATCTCTCAGCTGAACCGCTCTTTTTACGATCACATATTCAGAGATACAGAACTGCTGGGTATCGATTACGGAAACATATCCATCGACTTCGTCAGCTGCAATCAAGGCACTCTGATAAGAACCGGAAACACCGGATGAAAGGCAGAAGCAGAGCACATCGTCTCCGTTTTTGATCGCTTTTCCAAAGGTCTCTTCATAAATAAGCGGTGTGATCTGACTTGTCTTCGGAGGTTCTTTTTCCTGTTTCAGACGATTAAAGAACTCATCGGGAGCAAGGGTAACGCCATCCAGGAACTCCTCTTCGCCAAAACGGACATTCATCGGCAGAACAGTAATATTCCATTCTTTTGCTGTTTTCTGAGGAATGTCGCTGGCGGAATCTGCAATAATGCAAACGCCCATAAATATCCTCCTGTTTTCAATACATGAATAGTGCAGAATTTTTACATTGCAACATTTCTATTGTACTCTTTAGACGAAGACTTGTCAAATTTCCTCTCCCTGGTACAGGCTCTGAATCAGGAATTCAGGTATTCACAGGGAAAAGCATCGGCGATAGCCTGGCCGCCGGCTGCGTTGAAATGGACAAAGTCACCGGAATTATAGACTTCATTCATCCTATCAGGATCTTCCGGAGACTGAATCACCGATGAAAGATCAAAAACCGCATCATAGCCCGGAAAGGCTTTCATCCAGGCATTGACTTCTTTTCGTAAAAGCCGTTTCTTCTCCGAAAAACCATCCGCGCACTTAAGAGGCGTGATCGTCGTTCCGATGACCTTGATTCCTTCGCTGTGGGAAAGAAAGATCAGTTCCTCCAAAGCGGAAGTCAATTCTTTAAAAGAAGGTTCCTGTTCCCAGGGATAGCAGGCAAACGTGTGCGGCTGGAGTATATCGTTGCCTCCGATACATAGTATCACATCCTGAATACCGGAAAAACCAAGAATTTCATCTTTGAACCTTTTGCCCGCCCGATATCCGAACAGGTTTCCCAGGAGAATCTGGTTGCCAGTATCCTTCAGCAGTCTGTTGCCGGAGATCGACAAATCCAGGAGCGCGGTATGCGGTGCCAAAGAGGCAAGAGATGCTCTTAATGGTTTTACCCACCGGCCAAGAAACTCATTGGAAGCGCCCAGGATTGCGACCGCCTTCGCATCCTCTGCCGGATTGAGAACATCGACACCCGCTACGGCCGGGAAGGGTACCCCGATATCCAGCGGCCGCTTCCTGCTGGCCCAGAGATCGTCTTCAGATAAAACGAAATCCTTCTGTGTATAATCCCCGGGGACAGAAATCTCTGTTTCCTGCCACAGACCGCTCTGGAAGAAGCCTTTCGCAAAGTATGTCCTGATCTCAATCTCCTCACCGTCCTCGACTGAAAGAGGGATCTCATCGGTCAGAAGACGCTGGTCTTTTTCTACAACAAACGCCCTATTCTGATCCACGCTCACAGCCAGGGTCTTTCCGTGAGCCGTAACGCTCATCGCACCAATATTCAGCCTGGTTCCATACATAGATGCCAGCGTCAGACGCAGTTTTTCACCGCCAAAGGGAAGCATTACACGAGTCCGGAAAGTTCTTCCGCCCGCTTTCATCCGATACATCCGGTTGCCGCACTGTGAGGCGGCAAAAGCTGTAACCCATGCCATTGATCTACTCCTTTCCTCCGGCTAAGAGCACCTCATTCAGCGTTTTAACGATCAGTTTTTCTTTCAATAAATGCAGATCTTCGAACTTCATCTGTGCTTTATCTATGTTGACAGTATAGGGTTCATTGGGAACAAGATCAAAAAAGTTATCACTCAGTACAACGTCAAACCCATCAAAGTCAATCATAACATCCTTGCAGACAGTATTGGATGTGACTGTAATCTGATATCGTTCTGAAGTTTCGCCTACGTCTATCGTAAGCTTTGGTTTCTCAAACTGAAAGTCCTTTGGCAGACAAAACAGCTGTACCTTAAAGGCAGATTCTTTCTGATCACGGAAAGCCAGAAAGCTATGCGCTGTATCCTCGGGACAAGGAAGTTCCATCAGTTTCTGATTCCCATTTCGCAATGTAAACGAAACGGATCTGGCCTCTGTCACGCCTTCAGCATCATACAGACGAACTTCCAGAAGATCATCCTGCTTCTCCGGAAGATCGGAAATACCATACAGGCAGATCATTCCCTCCCCGACTTCACTCGTAATCAGAGTCGGGGCAAAGAATCTTCTGGTCATGTACTGTTCCGCCTTCCAACGGCCTTTATAGTCCACTCCGCTCCAGGAGACCACCGGCCAGCAGTCGTTCAGCTGCCAGAGAATAACACCACGATTGTAGTCGTTGTGGCGGCGCTGATATTCGACCGTATAGCGCATGATCTCTCCGGCCTGGATCTGAGAAAGATACACATAATCTTCAAAGTTTTCCGGAACCAGATAATCCCGCTTCATATACAGCTCAATCGTCTGATTGCCTTCGAAGCATTTCTGGTGTGCCAACATCACATCAGAATAAGGCGACAGATCTTCTTCATTCATATATTCCCGCAGCGTTTTGATAGAAGGATAGCTCTGAAACCCGATCTCCGAAATAAACCGGCAGAGCATTTCCTTCGTCTGCATGATCTGATAAGGCGCATTCCCGTCATACTGCAGATAATAATGCATGTCTCCATCCCATGTGTACTCGAAGAAACTCCTGGCCTTCAACGGTCGGTAGACGTGAGGCGTTGAGTGAATAAACGGAATATCCGGTGAAGCTTCTTTTACCAGAGAAGGAATCAGTTTGAGGAATATCTTCGAATATATAAAGCGGATGAATAATGCTGTCTTAAGATCAAATGGCTGCTTGGCACCAAACAGCTTTCGAAGAGCTTCTGTCCTCGGTTCCCTGGATGTCATCGCCGTATATAGACAATCGAGCTCATTGTTCCCGCACCAGAGTACCAGACAGGGGTGGTTCCTAAGCCGTTTGATCTGATACCGGACCTCTTCCCTGATATTTTCCATCAGCGATTTGCTGGGATAATAGAAGGTACAGGCAAACATAAAATCCTGATAGACCATAATGCCCGCTTCGTCGCACAGGTCATAGAACAAATCCGGCGGATAGTAGGCACCGCCCCAGACACGGATCCCATTCAGATGGGAGCGCTTGGCAAGGGCGATCAGCTTTCTCCAGGTATCTTCGGTGATATGTGGAATGACCGCATCATGGATGATCATGTTCTCTCCCCGAAAATAGATGGGGACATTATTGATCACGAACCCAAAACGATGTCCCTTCCCGTCTTTGGAAGTATCCAGACAGGCAGTTCGTATTCCAATTTTTCTGGAGAGCGAAGAGAGCTTCTCGTTGCCGCGATAAAGAACGGCTTCCACACTATAGAGCGGCTGCTCACCGTATCCTGCGGGCATCCAGTGGGCAGGTTCTTTCAGTGTAAATTCGACTTCCGGGTGTCTGACGTCCTTCAGACGGCGCTCACCAATGCACTCTCCCTGCGGATCCTTCAGAATAACCAGAACTTCGTCAGCGTCTTCTGCGCTCAGTTCCGCATTCACGTGCAAAGTGACAGATCCATTTTTGTGAATCTGTCTGACATACAGATCCGTGAGCTCGTTCCCGTCGTCCAGCTGCAGATAGACGTCTCCCAGGATACCACTGTCCGGCAGGGTGATCCCCCAGTCCCATCCAAACATACATCCGGCCTTCCGGATCACGTTGAAGGGTTTCCCGAGATCGGCTTTGTGCTCTCTCAGATAAACCACCGGACTATGGAAGAGAAGCTTCAGCTCATTGTTCCCTTCCACAAGAAACGATGCCACATCATACCGAAAAGCGCGGAACATGTTCTTTTCCTCTGCAAGCTTAGTGCCGTTGACATAGATCTCGCAAAGTGTGTCCAGTGTATCGAATCCAAGAAAGATCCGTCTGAATTCCAGATCTTTTTTCGTCACTGTGAAAACTGTTGTAAAGATATAGTCGTTTTCAAACAACGGTTGTGTTTTTGCTTCATTGTCTCTGACATAGGGATCTTCGATCTTATGATGATGAAGAAGCGTCGAGATCACGCTGCATGGCACGTCACAGGAGAGCTTTT
>JAFOIR010000360.1 GCA_017420625.1 Bacillota bacterium | reverse complement strand
CTGTGTGGGCTTGTGTGTAGCGTAAAAACATAAATGCCTAAAAATCGGAAACAAAAATCCCCGCAATAAGAACAATGTCATTTAGATAAGAATAAAGAAAAGAGTTTGGAACTGAAAAATGTTCCAGACTCTTTTTTTGTTACAAAAGTTGAAGTAAGGGGTTGACAGCAGGCCTGGATCGTGCGGCCGCTTTCGCTTCTGAATTTAAAACGAGGAAGCGAAAGCGGCCCTTGAAAACAGATGAAATCTGATTTCAAGGAGGCACAGCAATGCGTTATTCTGTTTTTCTTAAAAAGACTTTGAGCTCTATCATCCAGGAGATGAATAAGACACCCTGGCTTTTCGTCAGAGATCCACAGAGAGACTTCAGTCGTGTCAGGAAATGGTCATTCGGCGAGACTTTGAGATTTCTTATATCCATGGAAGGGAAAGCGGTAAAAGACGAACTCCTGGAGTACTTTGATTATAGTCCGGACACACCGACCAATTCTTCCTTCAATCAGCGACGGGCTCAGATCTTGCCAGAAGCTTTTGAATATATTTTTCATGAGTTTACACGTACTGCAAGTAAAAAGGAACTGGTTCGTGGATACAGGCTGCTGGCCTGCGATGGGTCGGACTTTGGTATCTCCCACAACCCGGAAGATAAAACAACCTATTTTCAGTCCTTGCCGGGTACAAAAGGCTTTAACCAGATCCATCTCAATGCTCTGTATGATTTGCGAGCCAGAACTTATGCGGACGCAATTATACAGCCTGCTCGTCTGGAAAACGAAAACAAGGCAGTTTGTGAGATGATCGACCGATATCAAGGTGAAGTGAAAACTGTGTTTATTGCAGACCGGGGATATGAAAGCTATAACATCTTTGCTCATGTTCAGGAGAAAGGCATGTTTTTTCTGGTACGAGTGAAAGATATTTTAAGAAAAGGCGGAATCGTACAGTCTCTGCTATATAAATTACCTGTTGATCAGGACTCGTTTGACGAAACGCTGACTATAACACTGACCAGAAAACAGACGAAACTGATCAAAGATAATCCTGACAAGTATCGTTTTATCCCCCAAAATGTTCATTTCGATTATCTTGATCTGGAATCCCGTCTTTTCTACGAGATGAATTTTCGAATCATCCGTTTCCCGATTGCACCGGACTCCTTTGAGTGCATCATAACCAATCTTCCGCGGGAGGATTTTTCGCTGGATGATGTCAAAGAGCTTTACCATATGCGTTGGGGAATTGAAACATCCTTCCGCGAGCTGAAATACGCTATAGGCCTTATAAACTTCCATTCGAAAAAACTGGATTTCATCAGGCAGGAAATATGGGCACGTCTGATCCTCTATAACTTTTGTGAGGCAATAACGACTCGTTCGCTGCCATGTAAAAGTAACCGGAAGAACAAGCATACATATCAGCTGAACTATACGCGGGCAATTCATATTTGCCGTTACTTCCTTGCAATACGAAAAGGAGCCCCACCCGATGTGGAAACCCTCATCGGGCGAGAACTCCTCCCTGTCAGACCTGGAAGATCAGACCCTCGCAAAGTCAAGTTCCAGTCTGCCGTAAGCTTCCTTTACAGGATTGCTTAATTTAATTGTATAGCGATTTCACCTCAGATGAAATCATCTGTTTGTTTTTTGTACCCTTTTTTTCTATCATGGCTCAAATACAAAAACTGGCACCCAGAATCGAGTGCCAGTTTTTATAGGCTTCATCCACAATGTTTATTATCTAAATGACATTGGGCCCCAGGGCCGGTGTTTCTTTTATGCTTCTCATCCGGGCAGTCCGGATCAGGCTTTTCTGTGCTGCAGATGATTCGTCAGTACTACCAGGGCGATCATCGCGATCCCCGCGATATCCGTGACGGTTCCCGGGATGACGAGCAGCAGGCCGCCCACCAGGGAGATGACGCGCATCACCGGATTCACCGGTCCGTTCAGATATCCGATAAATCCCGCTCCGATGCCGATCAGACCGATGACCGCGGTGACCAGCATAGGCAGCGCCTCGATGAAGGTGCCGCCGATCATGATCATCTTTGGGTTCATGGCAAACATGTACGGGATCAGGAAGGCGGCGATGGCAAGCTTCGTGGCGTTGACGCCGGTCTTGAAGGCATTGCCCTTCGCGATGGCGCTGCCCGCGTATGCAGCAAGGGCCACCTGATCCTTCCCCTGGTGGCGATCATCTACCTGATGATCTCCGGATTTACCATCACCCGCTCCGCCCTGATCGGCTGTGTGGTGTGCATCATCGTCCCCTACCTGAGAAAGTCCACCTGGGTCTCGCCGAAGCAGATCGTCACGGCGCTGCCGCAGGCGGGAAAGAGCGTCGTGTCTGTAGCGACGGCATGTTCCACGGCCGGTATCATCATCGGCATGGTCACCCTGACCGGACTGGGGCAGAGGATCGGAACCGGCATCTTTGACCTGGTGGGCAACAACGTGTTCCTGGCGCTGGTCTGCGCCATGTTCACATCCCTGATCCTGGGCATGGGCGTCTCCACCACCTCGAACTATCTGATCACTTCCACCATCGCGGCTCCCATCCTGATCAAGGCGGGGATCCCGATGCTGGCGGCGCACATGTTCTGCTTCTACTTCGGCATCGTGGCGGACATCACTCCGCCGGTGGCCCTTGCTGCATACGCGGGCAGCGCCATCGCGAAGGGCAATG
>JAFOIR010000359.1 GCA_017420625.1 Bacillota bacterium | reverse complement strand
TTCGATGTTTCTGTTTCTGACTTATCTTACCCGCAGCATGGATATCAGCTTCGTGGAAAAAGACCTTCGCCTTGCTGCAACTGTCACTTTCGGCAATGTTTTCTTCCTCAGTCTGATCTGTACGGTAGTGGATACCCTGCGCCGCAGAATCACGATCGAGTATCCGGTCAAACGGATCATCGAGGGATCCGAGAAGGTTATGAGCGGAGACCTGTCCACCCGTATTGAGCCGGTACGCGGCCTGGGATCTGATTTCAATCCGGTGATCGACTATTTTAATAAGATGATCGAGGAGCTCTCAGGAATGGAGACACTTCGGACAGACTTTATCGCCAATGTCTCTCACGAACTGAAAACGCCGCTGGCTGTCATTCAGAACTATGCTTCTTTGCTTCAGCAGCCGGACCTTCCTGAAGAAGAACGGCTGGAATATGCCCGCAGTGTGGCTAATGCCTCCGAGCGCCTCGCCAGCCTTATCACCAACATCCTGAAACTTAACAAGCTGGAAAACCAGCAGATCTATCCGGAGAAGAAGCGATTTGATCTGGGTGAACAACTCTGCGAATGCCTACTTGGATTTGAGAATGCCTGGGAAGCGAAACATCTGGAGATCGAGACCAGTATCGACGACGGCATCGAAGTGGAGAGTGATCCGGAACTGCTTAGTCTTGTCTGGAACAATCTCTTTTCCAATGCTATCAAGTTTACGCCGGAAGGCGGCATGATCAGTCTGAAGCTTACTTCCCGAAACTCCCACGCTGTCGTAGAGGTTTCTGATACCGGCTGTGGTATCTCACCGGAAGTCGGGGCTCACATTTTCGAGAAATTTTACCAGGGTGACAGCTCTCACGCTACCCAGGGAAATGGACTTGGTCTGGCTCTCGTGAAGCGTGTGATCGACATCATCGGAGCCGGGATCGAAGTCAGCAGTGTTCCCGGTCAGGGCAGCACCTTTATCGTCAGGCTCAGACAATCTGAATAAAAAACATATACAGAGGAAATCCATCATGAGTGAAAACTTCAATTACAGTTATTCTGCCGAGCAGCAGAGCGAGATCGAGGCCATTCGGAAAAAATATCTGCCTCAGACCGAGCAGGAAGACAAAATGAAAAAACTTCGTGCCCTGGATGCCAGTGTCGGGACTTCTGCCCTGATCATTTCCATGGCTCTGGGTATTCTCAGCGCACTGATATTCGGTGCCGGCATGTGCTGTTTTCTTCTCTGGAGCCGATATGTCCTGGGATCTTTGATCTGTCTGATCGGAATCGTCGGCATGCTGCTGGCGCCCTGGGTCCACCGGAAAATATATGAACACAGGAAACAAATGCTTGCCCCGCAGATCCTGCAGCTGACAGAAGAGCTGAATCAGCGATAGGAGTGCCTGTCATGACGAATGAAAAAGTGCTGCGTGAAGGAAGCGTCGGGAAACTGCTGCTCACCCTGAGTCTACCCGTCATTCTGATCATGCTTGTGCAGGTTCTGTACAACATGGCCGATGTTTACTTCCTGGGAAAACTCGGAGATCCGATCCCGGTCGCGGCGGTCTCTCTGGCCATGCCTGTTTTCTCTGTATTCTCTGCTTTCAACACCCTGATTGGCTTCGGCGGTACCACCGCAGCATCGATCGCTCTTGGCCGCGGTGAACATGATAAAGTAAAACAGTATTCTTCCTTTGTTCTTTATGCCGGCCTTTTATTCGGCATCCTCATGGGGTCCTGTGTCCTGATCTTCATGAATCCGCTGCTTCGGGTGCTGGGCACCAATGCCGAGACAGCTCCTTACACCGGATCCTATCTGAAGATCATGGCACTTGGAGCACCGTTTGCCATCGCGGGCGGAGCCATGAGCAACGTCGTCCGTGCAGACGGAGACGGCAAAAGCGCTGTCATCTCTCACATGAGCGGTACACTGATCAATATCATCCTTGATCCGATCATGATTCTGGTGCTTGGCTGGGGTGTCGTCGGTGCCGGCATAGCGACGCTTTTGGGTAATCTTTCCAGTTTCATCATTCTGTTTGCTGTTATCCGCAGGAAAGAAGCGTTCTCCGTTTCCCCGAAGGATCTGAGTTTCCGTCCGGACATCTCACTTAAGGTCCTTGCGCTGGGATTTCCGATGGCAGCAAGTACACTTCTGTCCAGTTTTTCTTCCGTCTTTGCCAATCGGCTTCTCGTTACCTATGGCAATGAAGCTGTAGCCGCTCACAGTGTCGCCACTAAGGCCGGACTGCTCATTGCCATGATCGTCATGGGGATCTCCATGGGAATGCAGCCAGCCATCAGCTATACTTACGGATGGGGCAACCGAAAACGCATGAAGCAGATCCTGCTTGGCACCGGTCTTGCCTGTATCATCTCCTCCACTGTCCTGGCTGCCGTTTTCTTCCTGGGGCGCGATGCTTTTGTTCGGGCTTTTCTCGACCATGCCGAAATCCTTGCACTTGGCCGCAGGATGATCCTCGGCGGGCTGGCCGCTGCCCCGTTTGTCGGAGTCTACCAGCTGTGTTCGGTTTATCTGCAGAGTACAGGCCGCGTCGCTTTTGCTACGATTACGGCGCTGCTACAGAAGGGGCTCGTATATATACCGGTACTGTACGGTATGAATGCTCTTTTCGCTCTCACCGGTCTGATCTTTTCCGCAGCACTGACGGATGTCGTATCCACTGCCGTTGCTGTCGTATTGTGTTTGAAAAGTGCTCATGCGAAAACGACTGCAGAAGAACCCAGCCTCACCTGAATTATTTGTGAAACGTGCGCCTGACGTATAAAAAAGGGGCTGTTGCAGAATAGCCTGATAAAAACAAAGAAAGACCTTGAGCTGTAAGCAGCAATGAATGAACGCTGCAAATAAACAGTCATCAAGGTCTTTTCTATGTAGCATCAATAATAGAACGCATAACCATATCTTTGGCTGGGAATCCTTTATCCATAGGC
>JAFOIR010000358.1 GCA_017420625.1 Bacillota bacterium | reverse complement strand
TACCAGATCCTGTCCGGGTCACCGGTCTCATTCATCCAGTTGCCCAGTTTATCCATCAGATCCTTTTTGATATCCTGATAGGCCGGATCATAACACCGATTTTTAAGCTGCCAGGGATCATTTGTCAGATCGTACAGTTCGCCTCGTTCAGACTCGTTGAAGGTAAACCAGTATTTTCCATCCGTGACCATTCTCTGTCTGGTATGATAGAAATGATCATGAAATTCTCCGTAGATCTCCTGATGTCCCTCCATTCTTTCATCGCCTTCGATGATTGGCAGGAGACTGTTTCCATCCACCGGTTTCGGTAAATTCACTCCGCCGATATCCAGAATCGTGGGCATCAGTTCATGCAGATAGACCATTCGATCATCGTATCTTCCCGGTTTTCCCTCTGCCGGCTTGATGATCATCGGGACGCGGTAGATCTCCTGGAACGCAAAACATCCTTTTTCGATCAGTTTATGGGCTCCCAGACAGTCTCCGTGATCAGCTCCGTAGATGATGATTGTATCGTCATAAAGGCCAAGCTCTTTCAATCGATCTACGATCAGACCTACCATATCGTCTATAAAGGTACAGTGACCGAAGTATTTGGCACTGATATCGGCCATTCCCTCCCATCCGTAGGGACCATTGCCCCACATCTTCTCGGAGAGATAATAGCCGTACGGTTTATCTTCAAAGGTTTCCCTGTAGCTTGGATGCTCCGGGATATCCTTCGGATCGTACATGCTGAAATACGGTTCCGGAACAATGGATGGTGAATGAGGTCCCCAGAAATTAGCCCAGATGAAGAAGGGCTTCTCTGCAGATACCGCCTCGTCCAGCTGATGTATGGCTTCCTGTGCGACAAAATATTCGATCGTGCTTTCTACCGGGCCTTCATGTTTGCAGTACATTTCCTGGATCTGAAGAGCCGGATTGGCTCCCAGAAAACCATGAGAAACATCGATATTCGAAAATCCCTTCTCCTTCAGATATTCCTCATAGTAGTTCGGCTGGTTTTCCGGTGGCTGATCGAATTTCAGAGACGGGAAAACACGGCTTCCCGGGAATCCATAGCCCATGAAAGCCTTTCCGTGAAATCCGCAGTCCTCTGGCGTCTTTCCAGGAGAAACATGCCATTTCCCGGCATAACCGCAATAATATCCTGCATCTGTCATCAACCTGCTTAAAAAAGGTGTTCCCTCACGAATATCGGTAAAATTATCGATTACTCCATGCCGGTGCGGAAACAGCCCTGTCATCACGCTGGCCCGGGATGGTGCACAGATTGCAGAACACGTAAAGGCATTTCGCATCGTAAGTCCTTCGCGCGCCAGCTGATCGATATGCGGCGTTTTACAGATATCCGCCTGATGACTTAGCCCATAGCCAGGCATACCAACCTCCCGGTATGCACCGATCGTATCCGGTCTTTGCTGATCAGAAAGGATCAGCAGGACATTTTTTCTTTTTGCCATGATAGTTACCTAGAATTTCCTTCTGGATGTCGAGCTGACCCGGCCGGAACTGGAAGTAGAATGGCTCGAATAGGTGGAGTGACTGCTTGAAGAAGAGGAGGAACTTCGAGAACTGTCGCTGTCACTCTTTGGCGCAATATACTTGCGATCGACTCTTACACCCAACAGTACATCCTGAGCCCCAAGAACCTGAAAGCTTCGCTGAACCAGATTGGCATCGGCTTCCACAGCCTCTTTGACCACATTATTCTTTTTCCTGGCTCCTTCTGTAACAAAGAATCCTGTGATCCAGCCGCCGATCGCACACAGAAGCGCCCAGAATCCCCGGGTAAACCAGGAATGCGGTACAAAACCAAATCTCAGATATCTGCTGAGAAAACTCAGGTAACGATTGATATTAGAACTGTAATTCCCGGCTCCAAGATTTGTCAATGTTACGGATTCCAGTCGCTTTTCTGCATCTTTGGTGAACGTCTTTGCCCGGCCGGTTGCCCCTTCTCCGTAGGCGCGTACCTGGATGCAGTACTGAGAAGATTCATCCACAAAGATACCGACAATGATTCCCCTGTGATCTTCTCCGAATCCATATCCACACGCATTCCAGTAAATATCGAGATAACGATTGATTCTTTCTTCCTCCGCATCCATGTCAGAAGGAAGATCTTCATAAAGACCTTGCTTCGGACTCAGACTTTTAGCCCGGTCACTCAGAAAAACTACGATATCCGTATCATATTTCTTCGAAAGCTCGTCGATGGTTTTCTCGATTTGCCGCTGATCAGCACTTCCAATTCCGCCAACTTCGTTGATCAGTTTCACCTGCCGGTAAGGTTCCATATCTTCACCGGAAAGATACGCTTTATACCATGTCGGAATCTCGACGCTGCCATACTTCAGCAGGTTTTCGACCCCATCCGTCCATTCAGTGAAAGCAGCATAATATTCCTGGTTTATCAAATGATTATAAAGGATATCATCCAACTGATTAGACATTTCGTCGTTGAATAGCGTTCTGGCTAATCCATAGGAAGCGGATACCATTTCCCGATTCTCCGGATCCATGTTGATGAACAAAACCAGTCCATCATATTCCGGTCCGATTCCATATCCGTTGTAAACATAGAAATCCTCTGCATAGAGTTCATTGTCCATACCGTAGGAAGTCACATCGGTATAGATGACAACATCCTGATTGGTCTCCTGACGGATCTGCTTCAGCCTTGCTTTGATTTCGTTCTCTTCGTTTGGTGACAGAAGATTTGCCAGATCGATCAGACGAGGCTCATTTTCATCGTTATGAAAGCCAACAAAAGATGAAGGATCTGTCACATACCAGGAAGGAAGCATCTGCCCATTCACTATCGACATCGTAGCGCTGTCTCCACCGGTCAGAGAAACGGTTGTCGTTCCAAAGCCAGATTGATAAGTCTTTTCTGTATCAAGGGGCAGGCTTCCTGATCCTTTTACCTTTTCATAAGCCTGGGAAAGGAACGCAGAAATGGCACCTTCATAACCGTTACTTTGATATGAATTCCGAACGGTCTTAGTCAGAAGATCGATATCTTCTTTCGAGAAGACCTCCCAGGCCCTGCCAAAAAGACGGATACTCAGACTTTCTGTATCTGCATCGAGACCCAGACACATTCCGTCATGATTGACGCCGTATCCAAGATTGTTCTTCTGGTAGATATAATCGATGTATTCCGTAAATACAGAATC
>JAFOIR010000357.1 GCA_017420625.1 Bacillota bacterium | reverse complement strand
CCGGCATGAATTTGTGCACAGTCTCCACCAGGCTGTCATAGACAGAAGCGGGGATGTTCTCCTGCGCCATCGACATGGCACGGGCACTTTCGTAGTGACGGGTTCTGGCGGTAAACACATCCGCCTTCACGCTGCTTGAATAGGTGGAAGCAAAGGTGTTGATGTGGTTCTTAAAGGACTTGTAGTAATTGCGGAAAGCCTTTTCCCGGACTTCTCTTCTGGGATCCATCTGCAGCAGGATATAGTTGGAGCCGGTCAGCTGAAGCTCTTCGCCGGATTCCAGTTTGACCGGATCGAACTTCAGGTCCGCATCCTGCAGCATGTTCGCGATCTCGCCCGGTGCGCGGCGGATCTCGCTCATACCGGACAGGATCTTTTCTTCTGCTTCGGTAAGTGTATGTGCTTTCGCCCGCAGGAGATCCTCCAGCGTATGGCGGTACGGTGCCAGCTCTTCGCTGTCCATGAACCGTTTGAACTCCTCTTCCGATAAAGAGAGGATCTCCGGCTGTGCAAAGCTCATGCCTGCCATCACCTGAGTCAGGATGCCCATCGCCTTGGAGGTCATGACCTGACCGGCTTCCGCACGGGTATCTTCCGAGTAGCGAAGCGATGCATAGCAGTATACGTCTTCGATCTTGCGGTTCAGCATCTCGTCCGCATCGAGAAAGGCTCTTAAAACGGCCGGTGACTCTTTCAGCCGTCCCTGGTAGGCGATCACGCCTTTGGCCATTTCAGGAATAGCGACCAGGGCTTTCTCCCAGGCCTCATCGCTTTCAAACAGTGTGGTGATATCCCACTTGAACTGCTCTTCGATCTGATTTCTGTCTTTGATTTCCATGGATCAATCCAGCTCCTTCTTTCCAGTATACAGTTCGTAGTACCTTCCTTCCATCGCTAAAAGCTCTTCGTGCGTTCCTCGTTCGATGATCTCTCCGTGCTCCAGCACGCAGATCAGATCGGCGTTGCGGACCGTCGAAAGACGATGCGCGATGACAAAGGTGGTGCGGTTCTTCATCAGTCGTTCCATACCGTGCTCAATATGTCGCTCGGTACGGGTATCGACGGAACTGGTCGCTTCGTCCAGTACCAGGATCGGTGCCTTGGAGATCGCCGCGCGGGCGATATTTAAAAGCTGCCGCTGGCCCTGGGAAAGGTTGGCTCCGTCGCCCTCCAGCAGTGTGTCATAACCGTGGTCAAGACGCATGATAAAGCTGTGAGCGCTTGCTGTCCGGGCTGCCTGCTCGATCTCCTCGTCCGTTGCATCCATCCGGCCGAAGCGGATATTTTCCTTGACCGTTCCGGTAAACAGATGGGTGTCCTGCAGAACCATAGCGATATGGCGGCGAAGTTCTTCTCCGTCGTACTTCTTGACTTCGACTCCGTCGATCAGGATCTCACCTTCCTGAATGTCATAGAAGCGATTCAGCAAATTTGTAATCGTCGTCTTGCCGGCGCCGGTGGATCCCACGAAAGCGATCTTCTGACCGGGCAGGGCTTCGACGTTGATATCTTTCAGAATGGTCTTCTCCGGTACATATCCGAAGGTGACATGCTTAAGTTCTACATGGCCTTTGATCTCATCCATGGACTCGGGCGAATCGATTTTCAGCTGTTCCGGTTCCTGATCCATCATATCAAATACACGCTCGGCACCGGCCAGGGCAGAGAAGATCGTGGTGACCTGGTTGGCCAGGTTCATGATCGGGAACGAGAACTGGTTGGAATAGTTGACGAAAACGGTCAGACCGCCGACGTCGAAACGGCCGATCGCACACAGAACGCCGCCGACCATTGCGGTGATCGCATAGCAGATCTTGGACATGTTGCCCATGATCGGGCCCATGATACCGCCAAAGAACTGAGCACCGACCTGCTTATCGCGAAGATCCTGGTTCAGCGCACTGAATTCTTCGATGCATTCTTCTTCATGGTTGAAGACTTTCACGACCTTCTGGCCGTTGACGGACTCTTCGATATATCCGTTGAGCGCACCCAGCGCTTTTTGCTGTGCGCGGTAATACTTGCGGCTTCGGTTGCCGATCGCACCGGCTGACTTGATAAAAATCGGAACGAACACGACCGTGATCAGCGTCAGCCAGATGTTGGTATAGATCATCATGGCGAGCGTACCGATAAGCTGCAGCGATCCCTGCACGAGACTGACCAGAGAGTTGTCCAGCATCATGCCGATGTTGTCCACGTCGTTCGTGAAGCGGCTCATCAGATCGCCGGTGGCATTGGCGTCGAAGTAGCGGACCGGCAGTTTCTGCGTTTTGACAAACAGATCGTTTCGGATCGCTTCCAGTGAATTCTGGGAGACGGTCACCATCAGGCGGCTCTGCAGATACGTACTGAAAACGTTGACCAGGTAGATGCCCGCCAGTACGATGAGACCCATTCCGAGTCCGGCCAGTTTCTCCAGGCCTGCGCCTTCGATGATATAGTTGTTGATGATCGGACGAAGCATGTAGGAGCCGGCCAGCGTAGCAACAGTGTGAATGATCACACATACGAGGGCCAGGATCATCCTGCCTTTGAATTTTTCTACATAACTGAACAAACGGGCGATAACTGCTTTGGTATTTTTCGGTTTCCGAGTGTCCATTGCGCGTGGTCCTGGCGGCATTATGCAGTCACCTCCTCTTTGTCCATCTGGGAGTAATAGATCTCCTGATACTCCTCACAGGACTTCAGTAATTCTTCGTGGGTTCCGACGCCGGTGATCTTTCCGTCGTCCATGACCACGATCATGTCGGCATCCTTCACGGAAGAGATGCGCTGCGCGATGATGATCTTGGTTGAATCCTTAAGGGAACCCTTGAAAGTCTGCCGGATCCTTGCTTCTGTTGCCGTATCGACAGCGGAGGTCGAGTCATCCAGGATCAGGATCTTGGGCTCTTTCAGCAGGGCTCTTGCAATACAAAGCCGCTGCTTCTGACCGCCGGAGACGTTCGTTCCGCCCTGATCCAGTACCATCTGATATCCATCCGTAAAGTTGCGGATGAAATCATCGGCCTGGGCATCCTTCGCAGCCTGTGTGAGTTCTTCTTCGGTGGCGTCTTTCTTTCCCCAGCGGAGGTTCTTCTCGATGGTACCGGAGAAAAGCACGTTCTTCTGCAGCACCATTCCGACGCCTTCTCTTAAGTTGTGCAGGCCGTATTCCTTGACATTCACGCCGTCGACCAGCACTTCGCCGCGATCGACATCGTAGAGTCTCGGGATCTTACTGACGAGGGTCGTCTTGCCGCAGCCGGTGGAACCAATGATGCCCACCGTCTGACCGGGTTCAATCGTCAGGTTGATATCGGAAAGGACCTCTTCCTCAGAGGTTTCATAGTAACGGAATCCGACATTCCTGAATTCGATGCGGCCTTCCTCGACCAGTTTATCCTTATGGGAGGCGTTCTCGTCCGTCAGTTCGACTTTCTCGTCCAGCACTTCGCCCAGACGTTTGCTGGAAGCGGCGGCACGGGACAGGCTCATGAAGATCATGGACATCATTATGAGGGAGGAAAGGATCTGCATGATATAGGTGATAAAGGCGGTCAGATCACCCAACGGCATGGTGCCGACCAGAACCATTCTTCCGCCGAACCAGATGACGGAAAGAGAAGCCAGATTCATAAACAGGGTCATGACCGGCATCATGAGAATGATGATACCGATCGCATCCAGACCGGCTTTCTTCAGATTGCCGTTCGCCGTGCGGAAGCGTCCCTCTTCATAGTCTTCGCGGACGAAGGACTTGACAACGCGGATATTCGTGATGTTTTCCTGCACCTTCGTATTCAGACCGTCCACCATGCTCTGCATCTTCGAGAACTTGGGGAACGAGATCTTCAAAACGATAGCCGTCACGACGATCATGATCGGCAGGATGACAGCCAGCACCAGCGCCAGACGGGCATTTAACCGGATCGCCATGTAGAGCGCGCCGATCAGCATGCCGGGCGTTCTCAGACACATGCGAAGCAGCATGTTCGTGAAGTTCTGGATCTGGGTGACGTCGTTGGTTAATCTTGTAACCAGTGAACCGGTGGAGAATTTATCGATATTGCTGAAGCCGAAGGTCTGCACCTTTCTGAAAGCGTCCCGGCGCACATCCGCGCCGAAGTTGATGGATGCTTTGGCTCCGTAGTAGCAGCCGCCTACGCCGCCGAGGATCATCAGGACGGACATACCGATCATCAGAAGTCCCATGGTTACGACGTACCCGGGGTTCTGATTGGAAACGCCGCCGTTGATGATGTTCGCGAAGAGCTTGGGCATGACCACTTCACCGATGACCTCGATGATCATCATGAGCGGTCCCAGAATAAAGTACTTCGCGTAAGGCTTAACATACTTAAACCATCGTTTCATTCAATTACTCCTCTGTGAGCGGCAGCAGGTTCGCTTCCATTCTTCCAAGGAAGCTCAAAAGCTGCTCCATCTCCTCTGTGGTAAAATCTTTGAAAATCTGCATGTCCGTCGATCGGAATGCTTTCTTGCTGTCCTTGACGATCTGCCGGCCTTTTTCCGTAATGGAAAGCTCGTTGTAACGGTTGTCCGTTTCGGAAGTTGTCTTGGAGATGATTCCGTTCTTTTCCAGCTTCTTGAGCGTCACCGCTACGGCAGCCGGCGTTACGTTCAGGCTTTCCGCCAGATCCCGCTGAGAGACGTTTGAACTTTCCTCGATCAGATGGGACAGAACAAGCAAAAGTCGGTGCTGGCTTTTCTGCAGGTCATTCTTCTCGACATAACGATTGACCGCCGTCCGATGCTCCTTGGTGATCAGAATCATCTTGCCGATCAGATTCATCTGCATCTGTTCCAGTTCCATTTCCTTTTTGGTTCTGGACATAAAAACCTCCTTATCTTAACAGTTTTTCCTTTAACTAATTAAAGCGATAATAGTATACTACTTATCTATTTGCAAGTCAATCGTTAAATTGACGATGAATTCCCGATATGATACAATAACTGTCGTGAATACCCGAAGGAGATTCCCGAACATGCGCCTTTATACCACTGAAACGATCACGATCCCGGTAAGGGATGCCCGTACGCTTGATGTCCTGGTGATCCGGCATGACAATCACGAAAAACAGCCTCTTCCTGCCGAAGAAGATCCGAAGGATCCGGCAAATGATGCTGAAAAGATCTCTGGTCAGGCACCGATCCTGCACGAAAGACCAGCGGACCGCTCTGTCGGCGTACTGTGGCTTCACGGCGGCGGCTATGCCACCGGCTCAGCGAGGCTGGTGATGATGTCAGCCGGATTGGAACTGGCCCGCCATTATAACGTGACGCTCTTTGTTCCAAACTACCGCCTCTCCGGAAAAGCGCCCTATCCCGCCGCACTGCATGACGCGTATGATACCCTGTTATATATGAAGCAGAATTCCCGGGCACTTGATATCCGCCGTTCTCAGCTCATGGTAGGTGGTGAAAGTGCCGGTGGCGGTCTTGCCAGTGCACTGTGTCTTTACGCAAGGGATCGGAAAGAAGTCGCCATTGCCTATCAGATGCCGCTCTACCCTATGCTGGATGATCGCGATACCGAGACCAACCGCGACAATTCCGGCATCTTCTGGAATTCCCGCCGCAACCGTGCCGCCTGGAATATGTATCTGAAGCCGCTCTATCCGGAAAAGATCAAAAAGAGCGAAAGGCAGACTGTCATTCCTGCTCTGGATATCCCGGCTTACGCGGTTCCCGCCCGGGCCAAATCGCTGAAGAATCTTCCTCCTGCGTACAGCTTCGTGGCCAAAGGTGAACCCTTCTATGCCGAGACGATAGAGTATTTCCAACGGCTTAAGCGCAGCGGCGTGCCCTGCCATCTGGATGAATACGATGTTTCCGAACATGCCTTCGATATGATGCTGCCGTTCCTTTCTGTCAGCAAGAAGGCCAGGAGCCGCTTTATCAAGCAGTTCGATTACGCTGTCAATCATTACAGCGCCAGAAACTAAGAAAGACCCCTTCCCGTGCGAAACACCTGACGGTGTGCACGAAAAGGGGCTTTCTTTTTTTCAGAAGGGGATCTATCAAATTGAAGATGCTGTCAATAGTTCATTATGCGGCCGGATCCAGATCTTCCGCACCGGTAGGTGTGGGTACGCCTTCCGGTATATATTCTCCGGCGATGACAGAAAGGGTCACTTCCTGTCCGTTGCGGCTGACAACGATGGTGATCGTGTCGCCTACCGAAGTGCTCTGAATCGCCGCCTTGCATTCCGTCGAGTTCGAAACCTGGGTTCCGTTGATGGATATAATCCTGTCTCCGCTGGTCAGGCCGCCTTGAGCTGCCGGCGAGTTCGCCGTCACGCGGTATACATAGACGCCCAGTTCATTGACACGGTACATCCAGGCCATCTGATCCGAATTGATATCGATCATCGAGATGCCGATGGCCACACGTCCGGTAACATAGCCATGGGTCTTCAGATCATCGATGACGTTCATGACGTTGTCGATCGGGATCGCAAATCCGATTCCATCGATCTCACTGCCGGTGGATTTTGCATTGACGATACCGATTAGATTACCTTGTGCATTGAACAGTCCGCCGCCGGAGTTGCCGGGGTTGATGGCTGCATCGATCTGCAGGAGCGTCATGGTCTGTCCATCGATCGTGATGGAACGGTCCAACGCACTGATGATGCCCTGGGTAACGGTTCCGCCGAGCTGTCCCAGAGGATTGCCGATCGCAACTACGGTCTGTCCGACCAAAAGATCGGAGGAAGT
>JAFOIR010000039.1 GCA_017420625.1 Bacillota bacterium | reverse complement strand
ACTGTCGAAACCTGTGATATCATTATCCTGTCCGAAGTAAGCTCCTGATCCAGGGGCTTTTTCAAAAGCACCAACGGGACGATCACGATGGAGCTCCCGCAGAATAGCCTCGGCGACTGGTTGTAAGCGCTACAGATAACCACGGTTAGTAATGAACCTCCGAATGAGTAGAATGTATAATGCAAGCAAAATACTACTCAAAGGGGGTTCTGATCATGGCAAGAGCACATCGTCGAAGTATAGAAGAACAGTTGCAGCTTATAGCTGAATGCCGAGCCAGCGGTTTGACGAATGCAGAATGGTGTCGGAGAGAAGGCATCCGGCCAGATACCTATTACACCTGGATCGAGAGATTGCAGGCAAGAGGGCTGCTTGAAAAAGCGGCATCAGTTCCTCAAAGGGTTGTCCGGGATCCATATGTTCCAGACATTGTCAAGGTTGAGGTCAATCAGCCGACAAATACAAATCCGTTACAGCAGCAGGTCGCTTTGCCAACACCTTCAACAGCAATCGATTCAGAAGCCAAGTTTATCTGTCAAAACAAAGCCGTTATGGAGATTTCCATAGGTGGGATCACTATCAAGGTGACAAACCTGGCCAATCCAAGATTGCTGACTGAAGCCCTCCGGGCGATAGGAGGTGCTTTGGAATGATAGGCGATATAACTGGGGTAGAGAACATCTATATGGTCTGCGGGTATACCGACATGCGGAAGTCAATAGACGGCTTATGTGCAGTTGTTGAGGAAGTCGTGAAGCGTGATCCGCGAGAGAATTCCCTGTTTCTGTTCTGCGGAAGAAGGTGTGATCGGATCAAGGCACTGCTTTGGGAGGGAGATGGTTTCGTCCTGATCTACAAGAGACTCGCGGTTGAAGGCAGATACCGTTGGCCCAGGAACAGTTCCGAAGCCAGGAGCCTGACCTGGCAGGAGTTTGACTGGCTGATGTCGGGGTCGGATATTGAGCAGCCAAAAGCGATTCGAGCCAGGTTTGCCTGATCCTCCGGAAGAGCTCCAAAGCCTTGAAAATCCTTACATTTTTTAGAAAATTTCTTTGAAAAAGCCTGTTTTCCAAAAGGATTTCATTTACCCCGTGTCGAATATATATATGAGGAAATTCAAGGGGAAGGAGGCTTTTCAGAATGGCGCGTAGTTCAGCGAATTCACTGCTTCAAAGAGAACTGCTGGATACCATTAAGGGATTGCGGGCTACGATTGAAAGCCTCCAGGCCACGATTGATGACCTCCGGAAAGCACTGGCCGAAAGTCAGGAGCGGGAGCGTCTGGCGAAGGAACAGATTGAAACCATGAACAAACGGCTCTTTGGCCGCTCCAGCGAGAAGCATATGGTTCAGTCGGAAGGTCAGCTGGATTTCTTTAATGAGGTCGAACTGGAAGCAGACAAGCAGCAGGAAGAAGAATTCTCTTATGAAGCGGATCCTGAACTGATTCCTACGCAAGAAGAGAAGAAACGGAACCCCCGCACGCCACGGAAAGAAATGTTTAAGGGGTGTCCGGTGACGGAGGAAATAATTGACCTTCCGTCTGATGAGCAAATTTGTGATGTTTGCGGCTCACAGATGGAAGTCATTGGGAAACGGACAGTTCGGGAGGAGCTGATCTTTACACCGGCAAAGCTGGAGGTAAGACGGACGATTGCCCTGGTATATGGATGCCCGGAATGCAGGGAGAACGGTGAAAAAGCGAGCATTAAGGTAGCCAAAGCACCGGACGCACTGATTCCACACAGCTATGCATCCAAATCGGTTGTGGTTCATTCAATGTACCAGAAGTTTGCCAATGCAGTTCCGCTGTATCGGCAGGAAAAGGACTGGCAGCAGATGGGAGCCCTGTTGAGTCGGGGAACCCTGGGACGATGGATTAAGATCTGTTCGGATGAATACTTCGTTCCCATATACGAATACTTCCACCGGCTTCTCCTTGGCCGGGAGTTCGCTATGGCAGACGAAACGAGAGTACAGGTTCTTAAGGAACCGAATCGGAATCCGGAAACGGATTCATTCATGTGGCTCTTCCGGAGCGGAGAGGACGGGTTGCCGCCGCTGATCCTCTACCGATATACGGAAACCCGGGCAAAATTCAATGCAGCCGAATTCCTGAAGGGATTCAAAGGCTACCTGATGACTGATGGTTACCAGGGTTACAATAATCTGCCGGATATCGTGCGTGAGGCCTGTTGGGCGCATATCCGTCGGAAGTTTTGTGATGCAATTCCTGCAGGGTAAAAGGATGATCTGTCAGATCCGGCGGTGCAGGGCGTCCAGTATTGTGACAAACTGTTTGCGATTGAGCGGTATTGCCGGGACAACAAGTTGACTTTTGAAAAGCGGCATGAATTCCGGAACAAAAAGGCACCGAAGATTCTGGAAGCCTTCTGGAACTGGCTGGATAAGCAGCATCCAACCAAGGGCAGCCGGCTGGAAAAGGCTGTCACCTATGCCCGGAACCAAAGGCCATATGCAGAGACCTATTTGCAGGATGGCCGCTGCAGCTTTTCCAACAATCCAAGCGAGAACAGCATCCGTCCGTTTACTGTAGGCAGAAAGAATTGGCTTTTCTGTGATACACCCGGCGGAGCTCACGCAAGTGCGGTTGTATACACCATGGTGGAGATGGCTAAAGCACACGGCATGAACGTAGAAAAATATCTGACCTTCCTCCTTGAGAAGCGACCGCATGCCGGCATGACGGATGAGGAACTGGAGAAGCTGACTCCCTGGAGTGATGAAGCCAGAGTCTACTGTGGCTTTGCACAGCAAATTGCTTGCATATGACAAAACCACTCAAAAACGCCTGCACAGTTTGTAGTGTGCAAGCGTTTTACTTTGCAAAAGTCCGGATACCGTGTCTGGATGAAGCGCTTACAAAATATCGACAAGTTCATTGATACAAACCATTAAGATCTGCTCTCTTTTCTT
>JAFOIR010000356.1 GCA_017420625.1 Bacillota bacterium | reverse complement strand
AGCGGCCAATAGACTGTTTGGGTGCTTCAGGGAGCGTCAGATCAGGGAGATAATAGGCGCCGTGCAGTGTGTAATGGATGCCGTTTTCTGTCATTTCCTTCGGCAGTTTACGCATGAGAGAGCCCTCCGTCCTGTCAGATCCTGTTTCTTTACCCATATGTTTTTCAAAATCCTGTTTCCTTCCAGAGCTGTTCTGATCTGGGTAAAATCCGACCTTTCCGCAGAATTCTCGCCCCTCACATACCCAAACCGCTGTGTCATTCTGTTCTATTTGGATATGCACAACCACAAGATATTGCGTTTTAACATTTCACGGTTATACTGCATTTTGTGTTTTTGATCAAAATTGAGCGATCACGAGCGATTCAAGTCCTGTTTCCCGCACTGAAAGCCTTGAGACACAATGTTTCAAGGCTTTCCTTTTTTTCGTTGCATGTGATTTTTCCTCTCCTCTAATCATCCGCAAAAACATGTTCACTCGAGGAGAGGAATGCGCCCCATTGGAATGATCGAAACCGGATATCCATATATCCCATTATCCCTGTAAACAAGAGGGGAAACATATTTTCCAGTCATGACTGGCTGCCGTTTTCAGGTTGATCATCACGGAAGATTTTAGTGTTGACTAACTGTAGAATGTGTTTGTATACTTTTCCTGTTCCATGGGGGAGTAGCAAGCGTCAATCGCAGCAAGTCAACACACTGGCCTTCAGGCCTGGCTTGCTTTAATATGCGAGACTCATGTATAACTGCGAAGCTATACATGATTTGTCTTCAGAAAGATCGGGTATGGTTTCGCCGTACCTGATCTTTTTTACGGAGGCGGATCATATGACTTTCAATCTGCTCTTTATCCTGAACAGCATTCTGTTCGGAATCGGGCTGGCGATGGATGCCTTTTCTGTTTCGGTGGCCAACGGCCTGCGCAATCCACACATGCATACTTCCCGCAGGATGATTATTGCGGGAACATTCGGATGCTTCCAGACGGTGATGCCGCTGCTGGGCTGGTTTTGCGTTCATTCCATCGCCGAAGCGTTTCAGGCCTTCCAACCCTATATTCCATGGATAGCTCTGGTTCTGCTGGCATTTATTGGAGGAAAGATGATATGGGAGGGACTTCATGATCAAAGTGAAGCAGAATCACTGCAGGGCGGTGCGCTGTTTATCCAGGGAATCGCCACCTCCATTGACGCTCTGTCAGTCGGATTTACGATTGCAGAATATGAACTGATTTTCGCTGTGACAGAATCACTGATCATTGGTATTGTCACTTTCGGCCTGTGTTTGGCAGGCCTTCTTCTGGGGGGAAGGATCGGTAGCCGGATTTCGGGAAAAGCCGGAATTGTCGGAGGAATCATCCTGATTCTGATCGGAACAGAGATATTCGTGACCGGAATCATCTGAACCCGGTGACAATCTCCCCGATTTTGCCGGCAGGTATCACCGGGCATAGTTCATGGAAAATGACTGAAGAACACATATCAGGCTGGAGACGAAAGAATGATGAGGATCATTAATGCCGGAGACCGTGTCATGAATACCTGGATCTATGAAATCCCGGAGGGATATGTCATGGTCGATACGGGCTATCCCGGTAAACTGGAAAGTGTGGGAAAAAGAATGAAGCGGCACGGAATCCAATGGTCGGATATCCGCTGCCTGTTTCTGACCCATGCTCACGACGATCACGCTGGATTCCTGAATGAACTGATGGAAAAATGCCCGCACATTCAGGTGATCGCCAACCCGGACAGCCTGCCGGTTCTCCGGAAGGGCCGGAACCCGTTCAAGGGGGGATGCAGCACCCTGAAAGCACTCCTCTTCTGCAAATGCATGTCTCTGTGGGGCAAGGGGAAGCACCTTTTTCCGCCTCTTTCCAAGACATTTGAAGATCGGATCATGTGGATCACGGAAGGAACCCGGAAAGACCTGGAAACACGGCTCGGCGGCAGGATACTGTTCACGCCGGGCCACACGGGCGATTCCGTTTCGCTGAAGGTGGGCCGGGCAATCTTCCCGGGAGACGCGGCCATGAACGGTTTCCCCAGCAGTCATCGGATCACAATCTGGGTGGAGGACCCGGCTGCGTTCGGCCGGTCCTGGGATCTCCTGATCGCGGAGGATGCGGACATACTGTATCCGGCTCACGGGAAGCCCTTCGCGAAGAAGGAACTTGTCCGTTTCAGGCCGGCTGCAGACAGAATGAAGCTTTATCCTCTAAAATGACTTATTGCGAAAAAGATCGGAGGCAGAAACATGTGGTACTGGTTCGCATTGGGATCTGCGGTGTTCGCGGCGCTGACGTCCATCCTTGCCAAGATCGGCATTGAGGGCGTAAATTCCAACCTGGCCACGGCCATCCGCACGGTGGTCGTGGTGGTGATGGCCTGGGGCATGGTGTTCCTGACGAACACGCAGGGCGGCATCAAGTCCATCAGCCAGAAAAGCTGGATCTTTCTGATCCTGTCCGGCCTGGCCACAGGCGCCTCCTGGCTGTGCTACTACAAAGCCCTGCAGGTCGGAGAGACCTCGAAGGTCGTGCCCATCGACAAGCTGAGCGTGGTTATTACCTTGGTGCTGGCCTTTGTTTTCCTGCACGAGGAATTCACTGCAAAATCCCTGATCGGCTGCATCCTGATCGGCGCGGGAACGCTGTTCATGGTGCTGTGATATACAGCAGGCAGGAAATCATGCAGTTTCACCCTTGCGGCGATCAATAACAAAAGCCTGCCGGTCCTGTGCGGCGTGCGCTGCGACCGGCGGAAATCCCGTGGGTTGTGCAAGCCCCTGGAGGATGATACCATGAAACAGGAGATGGGAAGATGCTGCTGACAACACTCTGGATTGGACTTGCGGGAGCTCTGCTGATGTTCGCGGGGGATATGCTGCTTTACTACACTCCGGAGGATTTCGCCTGCGGCCCGAAAAGTTCGGCAGGAGAAAGAATCAATGCCATCATTGACGTCATGAAAGAATTGCCGGCTGGGCGTGTCATGGCCGGCGGCATGATCGGACCCATCGCGGCCTTTCTGTACTGCATCGGGTTCTATCATATCGTGCTGATGACCAACGAACAGACATACACGCTTGCCATGGCGGCCTTTCTTCTATCCTGCTTTGGCATTATCATCGGCGGTGCCTATCACAGCCACTGCGCGTATCTTGGACTTCTGGGAGACGACGGGGGCCGGAACGCCCTGAATGCTGCCATGAAGTATTTTCAGAAGATGCCGCTGATCCTGTATGCCGGTGAAGGAATTGGATTTCTTCTGCTGATCTTTCTGATCGTGACAGGGAAGACAGTACTGCCAAGGTGGATATTTCTTTTAAGCCCAGGAATGCTGTTTCTGCTGAAACCTGCGGTCAGCAGACTGCCCAAAGGCGCACGTGTGATTATTTCGGGCGGATGGATGAATCTGATTTCCGTGATCTACTATTCGGCGGTGCTGATTGCGATATTGATCTGATCGGGCGGAGGACAGAACCGATGCAAACCGCTCACAGGAGGAATGAAGATGATCGTGCGGAAGAGTTCTGTATTTCCGGCATCGAGAGAAACTGTATTTGAAAAACTGCAGCAGCTGGAAACGCTCCGGTATATCGCAAAGCCATACGCGACGTTTGAGCCGATCGGTGAGGCTGTCTCCACCTGGACGGTCGGCAGCACGTCTGCCTACCGATTTCGGCTCTTCGGGGCGATTCCATACGGGACGCATAAGATCCACATTCTGCGCTTCGACCCGGATGGCGTCAGCAGTCACGAGGGAAACGAGCGTGTGCCGGTGTGGAATCACGATATTATGATGGAATCGATCGATGCGAATCATACGAGATACACCGACCGCGTGGAGATACAGGCAGGATGGAAGACGGTGTTCGTCTGGCTGTGGGCAAGCGCCTTCTACAGGCACAGGCAAAGAAAGTGGATCCGACTGCTGAAGCAGAAGGAATAATAATGGATTATTCTACCAGTGCTGTGGAACATATCTGATTATTTCATTGAGATCTGTATTCCGACGGCGTCATCCCTGCATACTTTTTGAACACCCTTGCAAAATGGCTTTGGGATGAAAAACCGAGATAATATACACTGTGTAGGTTTTCCTAATAAAACGTTCTGCTGCAGAATCTGTATTTCGTTTTCTGATGCGACTTTCTGAAAATCTAATTACTATTGCGAATTTCGGAAACACATGGTAAAATTCGAAACAGCAGGAAGGCGGGATGAATTATGATCTATCGTGAAAAGTATTTGTCAGAAATACGAGGATTTTACCATAGTGATCTGATTAAGATTATCACAGGAGTCCGGCGCTGCGGAAAGTCTTTTGTCCTGGAACAGATTATGACTGAATTGTCGAAAGAGACAGATAATTTTGTTTATCTGGACTTTGATGACCGTATTGCCACAGCTGATATTGAAACCTGGCAGGATATTGTTCATTATATCCAGAGCAACCGGAAAGAAGGCCTGTGCTATGTTTTCCTGGACGAGGTCCAGGAAATTGGCGGATGGGCCAACGCATGCAGGGCTTTGCGACGTGAAAACTGCTCGGTCTTTATTACGGGTTCAAATTCAAAACTCCTGGCGAAGGAATTTACAAAAGAACTTTCCGGAAGATATGTATCTTTCAGGATCAGACCTTTTATATTTCTTGAACTGCAGGAATATGCCCGGCAGTTGGGCAGGGAATGTTCCGTGTCGGATTATCTGATCTGGGGCGGATTTCCGAAACGTCTGGAATTCTCAACACTGTCAGAGCAAAAGAGATATCTGTCAGATCTGAATGAGACGATTGTTGCGAACGATCTGATCAACCGATATAAAATCAGGAAACAAAGTGAATTCAGAAAAGTGATCAATTTCATTCTGATTTCCAACAGCCGGATTTATTCCGCCAAATCCATTTCCGATCATATGACTGGAAATGGAATCAATGTGACTCCCAATACAGTGCAGAAGTGGATTTCCTATCTGGAAAACGCTTATATTATCGATGAAGTTCCCCGTTATTCAAAAAAGGCGAAGAAGGAACTGGAACAGAGCAGAAAGATCTATGACAGTGATGTTTCCATGAATTCCATCCGATGCAAAGACAATCGGTTTGACCTTACCCATAATATGGAGAACATCGTCTATAACGAACTGGTTTACCGCGGGTTTACCATCACTGTATTTGACAACAACGGGAAAGAAATCGATTTTCTGGCGGAAAAGGGAGGTCAGAGAACCTATGTTCAGGTGGCGTATTCCGTTGTGGAGGAAAAGACATGGAAACGGGAATTCGGAGCATTTTCCGGAATTCCGGTATACGATCGCAAAGTGATTATTACCAATGACGATATGGATTATTCTACCAGTGCTGTGGAACATATCCGCCTGATTGATTTTCTTCAGAATGAATCCGGGATATAAAACGGATCATCCCACAGGATGGAGGACAGAATGCATGCTGATCAGGATCGGGAAATTTGACATCACAGAGTGCTGGGACGGCGTTTTCTATAAAAAGCTCTCCCGGTATCCGGAGATCACAGCATGGGAAATACAGACGGTGCTGGATTTTATCCGGTATGAGAAAGATAACGGCAGAACCTGTACGATCGAAGCGGACAGGAAGATCATCAACGCGATTGACCGTTACAGGCAGACCTATGATCAGGGCATACGTGTTTCTCCGCCGGAGAAGATCGAAGAATGCACGGCGTGTCCAAAGTACAGGGGGTGTATGACTGATTACGTTTGCCATACATCGCCGGTGGAAAACGCCATAAAGATCCTGGAATGCGGCAGGCTGCTTTCCCCGGTGCTGGCACGGAAAATGAGCGCTGCGGAGCTTCAGAAAGAGGGACGCAACGCAGCAAACGATCCTGAAGATTATTTCGATTATATTACTCAAACTTCCCATAAGCTAATGAGCCTGTGAACCTTGAAAAATAAAGAGTTTAGAGAAAAAAATTCCTCTATT
>JAFOIR010000355.1 GCA_017420625.1 Bacillota bacterium | reverse complement strand
GGAAGAGATAGTCTGTCAACTAATTCAGCCGCCCAGAAAATCAAAAAAGTGTTGGGCGGCGGTTTTGTAAAATGAAGAATCCGCCCCAACGACTTGGAGCGGATTCAGAAAAAGCTGGTTTTATGCTCGAATTTCATCGATCAAGGGGTTGTAATTTTGCTACAGTCCCATTTCTTATTTCGGGGCGATGCCGGATAGGGCTTCGTAACCCTTTTGTATGAGTTCATCCAGAGAATAACGGGAAAAAGCGCCGAGATGATACTTCATGGCGGCATCTTTATATTGGTATGTGTAAACCAGGAGCTGATCGGTGGCTTCACAATATCCAAGGGCATGTGTCGGCACCGTCACAACCGGCCGCGTGCCAAAGTCATGAAGATCAACCAGTTCCAACTGTTCCTGGCAGAGGACCACCAGATAATCTTTTGTCTCGAAAAAGGAGAAGTTGGACGTCATCACGTAGGAAAGCTCGCCGTAAGAAAGCTTGAGTTCATGCAGGATCGTTCCGTCTATTGCGTAAACCACCAGATCACCGCCTGGGTAGAAGACTGCAAGTGTTCCGTCTGAGAGAAAGCGGAGAGTAAGCGGCCGGCTGCCGGAATAGGGGATGGCGGTGATGAGCACGCCGTCCGTTTGATAGAGCAGGATGGAAGAGCGGCCGGTGACGGCCAGATGTGTACTGTCCTGACTCCAGGCAGCAAAAAGATCGGAGGAGGATTCAGTCTCTGAAAGAATCCGGACATTACCTACCTTGGAGACGCTCGATGCTGAAACGTCAGGATCCTGCGCCTGGATCAGCACCCCGCGATAATCTTGATCTTCTTCCTTCACCACTGAGAAAAGCCATTGCCCATCCGGCGAAGAAAGCAGTGGTGACAGACTGCTTTCGAAGCTGCCGTTTAGTAGTTTCTGGCTGGCAGAAAGATCAGGTGTAAAGACAGTCTCTTCTCCGCGCATCAGATCCAGCTGATGAATGGTGTTGGGAGAAACATAGTCGTGGTAAGTCAGCACACTGTCCTTAAGCGTCAGGCCTCCGGCGAATGACGTATAGGAAATTTGCAGAAGGTCACGTTTGGAAGGCAGTTCCTCGGCAGGGTCATAGTAGGAAGCAAACAGATCCAGCATGCCGGATTCAAAGAAATATTCGGAAGCCGAAAGTTTGAAGGAGGCCTGAGAATCACCTGTTGTCACATCGATGAGTTCCAGAAGCATCGTGCCGGAGTCCATATCGATGACCAATAAGACAGCGGCCTCCCGCTCCGGAACAGTTCCGAGCAGCCGGATAGCTTTATGATCGCCGTAGGATTTCTTTTTGATAACGGAAAGATCCGGCAGATGATACAGTAAAAGATCCGTATCGACTTTCAGTACAGCTGAATCACCGCAGATGACCAGATTCTCGGGCAATTCTCGGAATCCGCCGCCCGGTTCATCAGCCAGCAGCAGCGACTCATCCGGATCACATTCGAAAAGATAGACATTACCGTCTTTTAAAAGAATAAATTGATCAAGGTCGGAAATTTCACCTGAAAGAATCGTCACGTTTGAAATACCTTCCGGAAAGACCGTCAGCAGGCTGGACTCCGCATGACGGTACCAGATTGTCGCGATCTTTCCGCTGGAAGTGATCAGCCGGATCTCGTATGGCGTCGCACTGATCAGTCGGACGATGCTCTCACCAAGATCATAACTAAGCAGTACATCGCCATTTGTCGGGTCGACAAACGAAATACCGGAAGAGGCAGAGAAAAGCAAAATGGGGTGATCATTCAGATAGATGGTGCAGGATTCGAAGGTATCTGCCTTTTCAGAAAGCGGGATCGTCAGATCGAAGACCGCTTCACCGGAAGAAGCATAGGCAAATACAGACATTTCCTGAAAATAAAGATATTCATAACTGGTTCCGGATGTATAGGAGGATTGCTCGGAAGGACGGCAGAAAATCAAAAGCTGCCCCAGATCATTCCAGTGAAAATCAGCTACATAGGCAAATTCCCCTTCAATTGGAGAAAGAGTGCCATGCTCCGCCTCCAGGATATAGAAGGCGTCATTGCCGTCATCCAGTCGGATCTGTACCGCGAGATAGAATTCATTTGGCGACCAGGCAAAATCCAGAACCTTATCAGGATAGCCTTCGGGAATCCGATAGGATGCGATGGGTGTTCCGTCCGTGGCCGACATGACCTGGATCGCCTTGAGATCACCGCAGCTGATCGTTTTGCCATCGCTGGATGCATGGATAGGATTACCATAATTGACGAGACCGCCCTCCTCGGTATAACCGAGTGTCTGAGACCAGGCGAGCGTACCGTCCGGAAAATGTGCGGTGATAATCCCATTCCAGGCTGTCACCAGAAGATCTTCGGCGGTCGCAATCAGGGAAGGCAGTGACTCACTGCCCTGACCGGCAGGATAGCCGCTGAACGAAGACAGAAGCTCACCGGAAGAGATATCATAAACGAAGACCTTTCCGGATGAATCCATGGCGGCAAGACAACCGCTCTTTTCAAGCACGACCAGTTTTTCAAAATCCTGTATCCCATCAAAAAGTTTCGTCTGAACCACCTGATAGGGAAGAGAGTAGGCACCGGATGCTTTGTGAAGAGCATAAACCGCCTCACTGGTCACCGGGCGATCGAGATCCTCAGAAGGCAGTGCTTCCAGGGCATAAGAAAGCGCATGATACCGGTCCCTGGCACTCATGGCCTCCAGCGACTGGGCAGCTAAAGTCTTCGATTCATTGATCAGGGTCTGCTGATACTGTGCGCGGATCCTGGCATTGCTGTAGAGAAGATAGGAAACAGCG
>JAFOIR010000354.1 GCA_017420625.1 Bacillota bacterium | reverse complement strand
CGCTGTTTCCTATCTTCTCTACAGCAATGCCAGGATCCGCGCACAGTATCAGCAGACCCTGATCAATGAATCGAAGACTTTAGCTGCCCAGTCGCTGGAGGCCATGAGTGCCAGGGACCGGTATCATGCGCTTTCTTATGCTCTGGAAGCACTGCCTGCTGAGGATCTCGATCGCCCGGTGACCAGTGAGGCGGTTTATGCTCTTCACAAAGCATCCGGTGCCTACTCTCTTCCCTATCAGGTGGTTCAGACGAAACTTTTTGATGGGGCGCTGGATTATGAAAAGATGATCCTTCTCCCGAACAGCGGTTATCTTGCTGCCATGGACTCCTCCGCCGTGATCTCTGTTTATGATCCTTCCACCGGAGAACTCATCTCTTCCTTCAGCGTGCACTCGAGCGAGGTTCTCCCGGATCTTCTTTCGACCGAAGAAGATCTCATCGTGACTTCGTCCGCCGGTCTGATCAACGCGTATCAGCCGGACGGGACCCTTGTCTGGCAGCAGGATGTGTTCAGCCGAGCGCCGGAGACGTACAGTACCATGGACAGCCGTGTCCACCTGTCCCCGGATGGTTCATGCCTGGGGAGCCAGGATTTTGACGCAGTCCAGGTAATGAACACGCAAAATGGAGAACCTGTTACTTCCTATCAGCTTCCCGAAAATACGGTCGGCGTAATCTTCAATTTTGCCTGGTCCCCTGATGGATCTGCCCTGGCCGTTCAGCTTCGTCTGGAAAACGGAAATGATCGCTTTGGGGTGATCGAGACGGATCACGGCAAGCTGACCCTGCTGGATGGAGAATTTGCCTACCTTGCAGACTTTTACTGGAACGACCTGAATCAGCTTCTGATCTTCTGTCGGTCGTCTGAACAGACATCCTATGTTTCCGGCAGTACGTATGAATTTATGTATTTCCAGGATCTGTCGGTTTTTGCCTATGATACAGCCGGACAAAAACTCTTCGATACAACTGTCCCTTTCTCAGCAGAATGTTACGATATCGAATCCCCGGTCTTTTATATCGGTAATCATCCAATCCTTCTCATCTCCGCTGCCTCCTGTCTCAGTTTCTTTGATCCCACTGGCGGAGATCTGCTGCTTTCCTATGATCTGGGCGAAAGTATCGTCCAGGTGATCGATGTAACCTCTTCCACCGTTCGTCTCATCACAGCGTCCGGACGGATCTCAACAGTCTGGTTCCAGCAGGGTGAATCCCATTTTATCACTCAGTTTCCGGCTGGAATCCGGGATGTAATGATCAGGCATGATGATATCCCGGATCTGGATCATTATTTCCTGTTGAAAGACGGAGATATCTATCTCTTCGAAAACGCACCGGATCCTTCCATCGTTTTGGCTGATGAACCCGACGATGGCATGATGGATGTTCCGGAAAATCTGGTCATGTGCGGTGACTTTGTTGCTTTGAAACAAGGTGCAGATATTCGTTTCTATCATTTGCCGGACCTTGAGGTTATCGCAAAGAAATCCTACGGCGATCAAAAAGCTGTCCTGCTGCTGGGTACTATTCCGGCACGGGAAGCGACTGTCGTACTCATCATCGATATGGATACCGGCTCGATGATGCTGGAGCTTCTGGATATGATGAACGGAGATTCGCTTTCTTCCCACAGGCTTTCTGCGGGTGAGTATTTCTTTGATTCCGGCGTTCTGGATCTGTATGCTTCCTACTATGAAGCCAGTGATGCCATCTTTTATAAACGGATGTTGCTGGAATCCTCCTATTCATCCGGTTCCGGCGGCATTTATCTTTCAGACAACGCTCTTTTCTATCACAGTTATCTGTCTCCAAATATCATCTGCCGGTTAGATCTTGTCCACGGCGGAGAAACCTTATTTACACCGAATCTTTCAGAGGGTCAGAACCTTTTATGCGGCAATTTTCAAAGCAGTCTTTCACCGCTGATTCCCTCACCTGACGGAAAGTGGCTCTATTCCGTAGTGCAGGAAGAGGGTCATGAGCCCCGTGGAGTGCTGATTCATACTGAAAGCGAATCGGCGGACAATCAAGAAAAAGTTCAGCTTCTTCCAGAGACCGAATCTTCCTCCGATCTGCTGGCTGTATGGAGTAAAGACAGTTCCCATCTTGCCATTGCCGGTGCCTCTTCTATCCTTCTCTATCAAAAGGACGGGACACTTCTCACCTCGATCCCCTACCCCGGCAGCAGTCCGCTTTGTCTGTATTTCCTGTCTGAGGGATCCCTGGCCGTTTTCTATCCCGGTGGACGTCTGTTGGTTTATGCAGCAGACGGAACACTGCAGCATGAGACCCAACTCTCCTTTAATGAGCTGTCTTATGTGAATACCTCTTCCTTCCATATCTCGGAAACGAAAGAATATCTGGTGGTGCTCTGTCAGGAGCAGATGGAACTGGTTGATCTTCATACTTTTGGCGCCAGACCGGACGTGACGGTGCCGACACACGCCCTCGGCTACAGCGAGGCCACAGATCAGCTCCTGGTTTTCAGTCATCGCTATACGGATGCTTCGATGTTTTATCATCTGGGTGCTTTCCAGCGCTACTCGCTGGATGAACTCATTCAAAAGGGTAACGAAGCCCTATCCGGCATCGCTCCGAAATAAGAAATGCCCCGGCCATTAAAAGCCGGGGCTGACTTTTTCGTTCAATCTTTTTAATGTTCGATCTCAAAAAACAGAATATGAAGCCCGTCTTCCAGCATATGGCCTTCTCCTTCGAACTGGTTCCGATGAAGGTAAGGGGCCAATGCTTTGCTGTCCGTATAGAAGGTCGGCACCGTATGGAACGGCATCGTCATATGCCCTCCCCGCTCGTCGAACCAGCCGTTGTTCTCGATATAAATATGCGCGTCCTTCCCTTCGCAGTCTGTACCGGTCAGCATATACCGCGCGCTCATATGACGGACCATGGCCGCGTTTCTGATCTGGGTATCCACTCCGCAGGGTTCAACGATCCCGTTAAAAAGTTCTGATTTGACGCTTCCCTTGAACGGGATCATCACGACGGATCCGTTTTCGCCCTCCAGCAGCAGATTCTGGCCATTGCTTTCAATTTTGATATCAAATACAGGTTTTCTTTCCATTTTAAGCCTCCGGTAATTTGGAATCGTTTATAAATTCTTTTCTACGCAGCATTT
>JAFOIR010000353.1 GCA_017420625.1 Bacillota bacterium | reverse complement strand
ACGGAGAATAGACGACTTCGCCCACCGCTTTTCCATCCAGCATGACTTCACAAAGACCGCCTCGGTACTGCGGGATACGGATACAGATCTCTCCATTTGTCGCAGCAGTGCCATGCGGCTCAGGCTTTTTATCCGGAATGGCAACTTGCATATGATAGAGCAGATTTCCGGTGTAGAATGGCAGTCCTTGCGGTGTGATATCACCAAAGCCGAGCTTTTTGACTGGTTCTGTCAGTACTTTTTCTGTTCCAAACACTTTCACTCCGAAATCTCCCAAAAGGTACATGGCTTCCAGATTGGTCCGGGCTCCGATCGGAACTTCTACCTCGATTCTGTTCTCTCCTCTGACAATCTCCGGCAGCGGTACAGCCCGGATGCAGCGATCAACGAACCAGCCGTCCGGTTCTGCTTTTACCTTTTTTCCATTCAGCCAGATCCTGGCAGTCTCCGAGTCTTCCAGTGCCAGTTTTGCTCCATTGATCGTCAATTTACTGACAAACCGGAACCGAAGCTTCAGCCTGGGATTCTGAATACCGGCTTCTTCCCGGATCGTATAAGGCTGCTGCACTTCTTTCTTTCGTAGCGGTATTCCCAGTTTGGCTCTGGCGAGATTATCGATTCGAAGAATCTCCTCTTCCGGTTCAAAGTGTTCTCCATCCACACAGTACTCTGCCATATCCAGCAGGAGCATGTTTGGTTCTTCCAGTTCCACCGGAACCGTACCGAAACGGACATCCGGAGTAGATTTCGTAAACTCTGCGTCGCTTGAAACGATAGCAGAGTCAACGTTCGTACAGTCTTTTGTTTCTTTCAACCGCAGCAGTAAGCTGTCATGCATATACCAGACTTTTTCAAAGATGGTCCAGCCATCTTCCCATTTCACCGGTAATGACAGAATATCTCCAGTTGCAGTATCGTACACTTCCGCCTGATAGAGACCGCGAATCCTGATTCTCAGTTTCGGAGCTGGTTCGACATCCGGTGATACCGGATTCTTTCCTTTCGCAATGAACAGCCATCGATCCTGTCCGTCTTCCCGAAGCTGATAAATCAGAGTATTTTCCCTCATTCCGTTTTCGCGCCTTATATCCAGCTGTCTCACAGATTCCAGGGCTTTCAGCACGCTTCCCGGATCGGTTCCGATCTTCTCAGCTTTCTGATAGACTTCATGCAGCATAACGGACAAATCAGAATCCGCTTCCGGTTTTCCTTCGATCAGGGAAGGACATTCTCCCTGCCACAAAATCCTGCCGCTATGCTTCTGGAAAGCGGCAAGTCTTTGCACCGTCTGAGAGCGAATTGTCAGAATAGGCGGAACGATCACCACTTCATACTGCATCTGACCGACGGTAAAACCTGTTCCATCTGATTGATTGGACAACGTCGCTTCATCGATATAGTCGAAGTCGATCGTTCCAAGCAGCAGCGTCTCCGCCAGCGATGCAAACTGCTGCTCCATCTGTGCTCGTTTCTCACCAGTCAGATCGCCTGGTCCCCAGAGGAGCCAGAAACTCTCGATGGGATGGATGACGCCCACTTTCACGATGGGTTTCCCTCTTGTCAGTACCGTAGCAAGCCGGGCAAAATGATCTTCTATGATTGCATACTTTTCATACCAGGGAGACTGATAGCCAATACATGCGGGATAATCTCGTTTCGCTTCTCCGTGCATCGTCATCCAGGTAAGATGCGGAACGCGCAGCGTCACACCCAGCGCAGCCTGCCAGTCCCCCTGCAGTTTATATCCTCTGAAGTCATAATCCCATCCGGTCACACCGTAAAGCTCTGAAAGCATCCCTTCTTTGCCGAGCTGATGCACCCGGGATGCTGCCTGCTTGGCGGTGGTATATTCATGGAAATCACAGAGCATGTCAATGCCCGGGATGCCAAAGGGTTCATAGCACCGCATCGCATCTCCCACGGCCTGGGTCTGGGATTCAAGCGTTGGCTCTCCCATCACATGCCCAGTCAGCAGCAGATCATGTGCTTCACACCAGTCCCCGATCTGACGGCAGAAACTCTCCACGAACCGATCAGTAATGACATTCTGAAGCCGCAGCCGCACACTGGCCGGTTCTTTCGGCTCAAAGAATACTTCCGGCAGGATCGGCCAGAGATCTTCATCATATTGCTTCTTATACAGTTCATCCAGTCCATCTGTCCAGGGAATAAACAGATCTTTCTGTTCTTTTGCGAAATCCAGCGGTTTCTTGGGCGTGAACTGTGGTTCGTCTGTAAAGATCGACTTTGTTCCATGACCGAATTCATCGCCTATCGCAGCAGCATACTTCTCATGCGTTGAATCAATGAAGCTGCGCACTGCTTCCGGATTCATCGTATCCACATAGGCAGCATTGTTGAACCAGGGATCTGCCCCGGCATGCTCCACATAGGCATACCAACGAACGCAGCCATCAAGGCTGGCTGGTAAAGCAGCATCTTCTTTCGCTTTGGCTTTCTGCCACACAAGGCAGGCTCCTTTTAGATAGCCTGTTTCATCCAGCTGGATATCATAGACCGCGACCAGCTCTCCGTTTTCCTGGCGCATCAGCTCCTGGCCACGTCCTGCTTCCGGTTCATCCGTCTGGTCTTTTCTCATATAATCTTTCGTTGTCAGAAGAAGGCTTTTCCGGGCATATTCGGGATGATTCATCGTTACCTGACCGCCGCAGCTGCCGGAAGGCCAGCGGTCCTCATCATACAGATAGGCGATCATGCCTCTCTTCTTCGCTTCCTCGATGCAGAACCGGATATCCTCCATATATTCCTCGGAAAGATATTCTGTTTCCAGTCCGGTACGGACATGCATATGGAAACCGCCGAAGCCCATCTGCTGAAAGATCTCGATCTGGCGCTTCAGCTCTTCTTTTTCCAGCTTGCCGTTCCATGCCCAGAACGGTGTTCCTCTGTATTCGCTGCCTGGATACTTAAAAAGTTCTGGTGAAAGGCTGGATTCATGAGATTTCGGATAAAACATGATGCCTCCTTGGTAAGGAAATGGTTCTATGGTAGGGATTCGTGCCCCTGTGTCGGTCATAATCCCAGTTTTTTCATTTATGACCGACAAGTCGGTCAGATTTCAGTAGAATTGCCTTTCTGACCAACGGCTGTCGGTCAAAATGCTATTTTTTCATTCTCTCGACCTAATCTATCGGTCATATACTCATAAAACACTTCTGGCGACCGAAAAACCCATCAGGGTGTCGGTCGCCAGAGATATAAAAGCATATTATGACCAACGAGTCGGTCAAAAAACTCAAAAGCATTTATCGCGACCGACGATCATTGGTGCCTCGTCGCTCGCAGCAAATAAAATACCTGCCGCGAACGACAAAACCTTATACAAACGTTACATAGCCTTCTTTTCTCAGCCTTGAAGCTGGTTTATTGCCGTCTGCATAGCCCACGATCAGATGGCCGATGCCTTCATAGCGTTCTGCATCAGCAATATCTTTTGCCAGTCCCCATTTGACCAGCAGTTTTTTACCTTCTTCACTGGCAAACTCTTCTTTCGCACGGTGAATCCAGCAGCTTCCAAGACCAAGATCTGCTGCGGCATTCATCATATTGCCCAGAACCAGTGATCCATCATAGAGATAGGTTCCGGCCATGGACTTGTCAGCCAGTACTACAAACACAACCGGAGCACCGTAAAACGGTTTGCTGTCGGGGTTGCCCATGACAGCGCCGTTCATGCGCTCCAGCGCGTCCCGGGTCTCTTTATCCGTTATGCAAACGATACTCGGCGACTGTTTTCCCATACCGGTAGCGGCATAGGTTCCGGCTTTTGCGATCTTTTCCAGCAATTCCCTCGGGACCGGTTTATCCTCATACTGTCTGTAGGAACGGCGATCCAGTAATACCTGTAATGTTTCCGCCATGGCAAACCTCCATCTATTATTCAAAAGAATTCCGATCTGATTTCCAGTTTATACTTAATCCGAGTGAAGTGCACGAGATAATTCCGCTTTCTTTATCGGATCATCCGAAGACGATACACGATATTCTGTACCCGGTTGATTGCATCGTCTACCTTTGCACGAGCGTCGGCGATCTTTGACTGCACCAGAAGATCGGAAAGAAGTCCATCAAAGAAGAAGTCCGCAAAAGTCAGAAATCCACTGATCTCCACATTCAGATAGTTCATGTCCTGAACGTCCCGTAGTTCATTCTCAAAACGCATCAGATCAGACTTAGCCTGATCGATGCAGCTTTGTGCGGCATTTACCCGGGAATGTTTGATGAACCCTGAAATCAGTCCGCCTTTGTGTCCGCTCAGAATATCCAGGATGCCCCAGTTCCGAGCACTGTCCAGTTTCTCCCTTGCTGCCTGCAGGGAATGGATCGCAGTCTCGCCAGCAGCAACCGCTTCATTTACTTCACGAAGATATGTAATTCCATTCATGGAAGAGTCCTCCTTTAGAAAAGATACTCTGAGTATACGCTCTTTTTTCCGGGGCTTT
>JAFOIR010000352.1 GCA_017420625.1 Bacillota bacterium | reverse complement strand
TCGATATCATGATGGATGAATTGGAAGAGGAAGAAGAACAGGAGGAAGACGACAACTCATGAAGAAATTATGCTTGCTGTCTTTGGCATTGGTCATACTGCTTTCACTGACGGGCTGCGGGAAACATACCTCCAGCTATATGGCTGTCGGTTTGGTTCGTACCAACACTGCACATTCCGCTCAGATGAGTTTCTTTTCCTTAGACGGCAAGATGGTGTTTAAACTGAAAAGCTCCGGTGAGGGAGACGTGAGATTTTTAGGGAAGCTGGAATCAGGGAATGCGACGGTCTACTACGAGTATAGGGGAACCAAATCAGAGCTGTTTACGATCGGTCCCGGAGAAGAGGTTGATTCGCACGGCGGATATATCGAATCCGGTACGGTCTATGTGATCGTAGAGACGGATGGGAAATGTGTGAACGGGTCATTCTCTTTTGATGTGGAATAGGGAAGATTATATCCATGGCCGCGAAGGATTTTCATTTTTCAAATACGGACTTTTAATCCCTCGTTTTCTGATTTTTGATTGAAAATAGGGATCAAAAATCATTATATGAAAAGAATAATCCCTTTTCCCGTTGGTTTGAAGCTCGAAAAGGGATTATAAGTCATGATTTCCGCAATTAACAATCCATATAACCGAAATCCAGTCATGTATGTTCCTGAGGAAATCTGCGGGATTATGTATAGTCAAAAAGGACTGAACAACGGTAAGCTGTTTACCTCAAAAAAGAAAAGGTGAGATCAATGAAAATAGTATACATGCATCATGCAGAAAGAGAAAGAAACACTCATGCCGCCTGGGGAACGCCGGAAAGAACCTTTGATGAGATCACGGATCTGGGAAGAAGACAGGCTGAGCTGTTGGCTGAAAGACTTAGGAACGAAAAAATAACGGCTATCATCACATCTCCCTATACGAGGTGCAGGCATACGGCGGAAATCATCAACCACTATCATCATCTGGATATCGTGGAAGATGAAAGATTCAATGAAATTCAGAGAAATGAAGAATGGGAAAGTCTGCTGAAGAGAAACATGGCGGCGATCGATGATATTGTCAGGCAGTATGAGGATGATGATATCATCATTTGTGTAACCAGTGGGGTCAATATTTCTGCTTTCATCTGCTATACTTACCATATTGCTCCGTCAAATGATGTGCCCTGGACACAGGCGGCGGATCTGTCGCCTGTCGTGTTTAATATCAAAAAGTGAAGACCATAGAACCAGCGTGAGGGATGGTATGGAATACAGAGATGTTCAGAAGATCGCAAAGGATACGATCCGCTATATGAAAGGCAAAATAGAGCCAGGTATGAATCTGAAGGAAGTGCGCCTTTTGTGTGAAGAAAAGATGCTTGAACTTGGAGTGGATTCTTTCTGGTATTATGACATTGGAGCCTTTGTCTTTGCAGGTGATGAAACAACGATTTCGGTTTCCGGAAGAGAGTATATTACTTCGGACAGAATCATCGCTCCTGATGATATCATGACGATCGATCTTAGTCCTCAGGCAGGTGATACATGGGGCGATTATGCAAGAACCATCATCATTGAAGACGGGAAAGTCGTTCAGTCAGATGATCAGATTCAAAATCCCGAATGGCGCGGCGGCGTTGAGATGGAAAAAAGAATCCATGACAGGATGAGGAAGATCGTAAGACCGGATATGACATTTGAAGATTTGTATTTTCAGATGAATGAGTTTATTTCCAAAGAGGGGTATAGAAACCTGGATTTCATGGGGAATCTGGGACATTCCATCGTGCGGAAGAAGGAAGAGCGAATCTATATCGAGAAGGGGAATCATACCAAACTTTCGGATGTTTCGTTTTTTACCTTTGAACCACACATCAGTGTTCCGGGATCAAAGTATGGATACAAGAGGGAAAATATCTATTATTTTGACCATGGTGAAATAAGAGAACTTTAGTCACAAATGCCCGGGAAAACATAGTCCCGAGCATCTGCCAGAAAGAGCCGGATAATAAGAATGAGCTGCAGCATTTTGCCGCAGCTCATTTTGACTGTTAAAAGATCAGATCAGAAGATCAGGTTCAGGATGAAGATCTCGATAATGGCCGAAATACCAAGTACCAGCGTACCCAGCGTCTGCACCTTGTAACCTTTTTCCGGAGTCATCTCACCAAATTCAGTGACGACCCAGAAGTAGGAGTCGTTCGCGTGAGAAACGGTCATGGCGCCGGCGCCGATCGCCATGACACAAAGGGCCATCTTCACGGGGCTTGTCATGCCAAGCACAGACAGCAGCGGTGCAATGATACCGGCTGTAGTGGTCAGTGCGACAGTAGAAGAACCCTGTGCGGATTTGAGGATCGCGGAAAGCAGGAACGGGAAGAAAATACCGATGGTCTGCAGGACGATTGCGTTGGCTTTGATATAGTTGACCATATCGGAGGAAGAGATGACCTTGCCCAGAACGCCGCCGGCAGCGCTGACAAACAGGATCGGACCAACCGTCTTTAAGGTCTCATTGGTGAAAGTATAGAATTCTTTGCCTTTGCCTGCCTGGATGAGCTGGATCGCGGCGAAGATCACACCGACCGCCAGAGCAATGATGGGGGTACCAAGGAAGTTGATCAGATCAACAACGAAGCCGGAGCCCTTGGCCATGGTGACGATGGAAGCCAGTGCCATCAGCAGGATAGGAACAAGGATCGGAGCGATGGCCATAACGCCGCTCGGAAGCTTGCCGAATTCGGCAACCAGTTCTTCATAGGTTTTGGTAACTTCTTCAGCATTGGAGTCGTCGCGGGCTTTGACCACGAATCATCAGTTTTTTCTGAATCCGCTCCAAGTCGTTGGGGTGGATTCTCTGTTTTTTACTGCGCCGCCCAGAACTTTTTTGTGTTTCTGGGTGGCGCATCAACTTGATGAAGAATCTCTTCCAATCTCTGGGCTGGCAGAGACTCCTTGCTTTTATCTCACCCAGAAAATGAACCGAATGGAAGCGTCGTCTGGGTGGGAGTTTTTGTCCGCAAAGAATCCTTTCCAATCACTGGATAAGATAGCTCGTCCAGATGATCTTATCCAGAAATCGTAGGAATTTTTGGGCGGCAGAGCAATTACAAAATGAATATGCTCCAATCAGGTCTCAATCGGTCTCTAATCAGCTTCCAATCGGTTCCCAGGAGGACTTTTCACCGGCTGGTTCTCCGGAATATTGCTGCCGTTATCTCGCCATCGGCGTGCCGCACTCAGGGCAGAATTTCAGCCCGGGTTCTACTTTGGCGCCGCAGGTCGGACAAAAACGTCCGGATGATGAAACTCTTTGGGAAGAAGGACTTAGTTTCTTGTCTTTCGGCCAGGATACTCGATAGCTGAAAGAGATCGTCTTTGCTTCGCGCGGGGCAAGGGATAGCTTCCAGGTAAGAAAACCGGTATCGGGATCCAGCGCCGCACGGTCAGAAGAAATAAGGTCAACGCTGATCGTTTTATCTTGGGAGACAGGGATCTGATCCTGGATGTGCAGAGTGATGGCCGTGTCCTTCGTGTTGGTTGCGGTGATCTCATAGACGTAATCGGTGCTCTTTGTCCCTTTGATCAAAGAACCGGAAGTCTTTTTGGACTTTTCGATCCGGCGAAGACGAATGCTTTCATCCTTGTCGAGTGTGATATCGGTGCTTTCTTCGGTCAACTCCGGCTCCAGCAAGGTCGTACCCGTATAGATGCCGGAGAGGTAGATCGAAGCATTGCCGTGGACGACGGGAGGAATGTCGTTTGTTTTGATCGTGGCGATGAGGTAGGCGGAATTGTCCAGCTTCGGGACCGAGGCAAGGCGATATTCGCACGGCAGCTCAAACTGCTGCAGATCCGCCATGGTACCGGAAGATCCGGAGGGGATCGTTTTGGCGGCCGGGAGGAGATAAGTGTCCATGGTCTCTTCGCTGGAAACGGTGGCTTCTTCGGTCTCTATGCGGGATAGTTTGATGGTATCAGCCTTCGGAGCAATGCCTCCGGCCTGGGCCATCATCGCCATCGGAGGCATCGCCATGTCAGCGCTGGCCATCCGCGCACCCATGAGCATATGATTCGCCGGGGCTTCTTCCCGGATATTCAGATAGATCGCGGGAAGGGTGGGCAGAGTTCCGCCGGATGGTTTGCCGGTCAGCAGGGAAACGGATACGTTTTCCCAGTCCTCGCCTGTATTCTGGCGGATCCGGGCTCGCATCCTCAGATTCAGCGGTGCTTTGGCGTCAGTATGGATCTCGTATACACTGCTCCAGCCGGCGCCCGATTCATAAGCGTGGATCTCGAAGGGATAGGAGCCGGCAGTTTGCGCGTTTACGAGTGCTTCGATCACGGGAAGGGATTCGATCCGGCTGGCTTCGGAGAGTTCCTTTTCCAGCGCTTTCTGTTCCTTCTCCATCTCGCTGATCTCCTGATAGAGTTGCCCAAGACGTTCAGGCAGCTTGAGGATATATGCTTCGATCTCGGTCATCGGCTGCTGAGAACGACCGGTGAAGGTTCCGTTCTTCTCCCAGAGCTCAGCCTGCATTTGCTTGATTTCGATCTTTTTTCTGATGGCTTCGAGCTTTTCGGCGATTCTGTCGGAAGATTTGTTCTCCTCGGAAGAAGCGTCCAGGTTGAACCGAAGGTCCAGAAGGCGGATGCCTTCGGGGAAGAACAGCCGGGTGGTATTGGTGTCGACCGAATGGCTCAGGCCGGCAATCTTCAGGAGATTGTCACCCTCAGATAGTTCGGCCTGGCCGCGGCGGATGATATCTGCGCCGCTTCGGTAGATTTTAACAGAAGAAATAGTAGTCTGGATCATAAATACCTCCTGTCCATTCGTGAATAATTCGTATATAATAAGGGAAAGAACTGCATTCATTTTTACCATTGTACCATAGTTGCCGGGGAAAATCTATTTTAGAAAGGAAACGATA
>JAFOIR010000351.1 GCA_017420625.1 Bacillota bacterium | reverse complement strand
TAAAGCAGACCATTCTTATATAGTGTCGGATTTCCGTCGATCGGATATTCCGTTATCTTCCCCTCGGGGAAGGAAACCGTGCAGGAATAGGTGTTTTGATCTGCGTCCTGAACGAGCATATGGAATGTATCGGGATCGACAGATCGATCAGCCTGACGAAAATCCCGAAGGAGTGTCCGATCTTCAATTCGAAATGATCCGGTCTTTTCACCGCTTTGCATATCGTAGACAAGGAAGCTCAGATCCTCATAAGCAAGAACGAGCGAAGTGGATGTCACATTGATCGAGGCAAGGTTTTGCCCCACATCAGAATAGGAAACGATATCGATCTGATCATGATCGTAGTACTCGGAGAAATGGAGCACGTCGCAGCTGCCGTCCGGCACGCACAGGTAGGAAGTGCGGCCTTCATACGGGCAGGCAGCCACATCCGAGAGCTCCAGCGGGAATCCGGAATCATTCAGAATAGGATATTCCTTGCTGGTGTCTTCGCTGCCATATGGATAGACCCAGCCGAGACAACCGTTCGTAAGGAAGAAGGACAGGTACCGATCGAAGATCCCGCCGGACCCCCGAACGGAGGAGGAGAACTCATTACTTCCCATGAGCTCGCCGGTATCAGCCTTCAGAATATAGCCGCTGTGGGAAACTGCACAGGCGAAGACGTCGATCATCTGTCCATCCAGTTCCATCTGACCGTCTCTAAGCAGGCCTGGCCGTTCCCAGGGAAGGTGCCAGGGAAGCGGCGTCTTCCACAGGAGCGAGTCGGAACCGAGATCAAAGCAGCTGACGAGCGCTTCGTTATCCTGGTAGACTTTCGTGGTCGTTCCCACAGCGTAATTCGCATAGCTGGCATTCCAAAGACCGCCTGTCGAGAGTAGCGCCAGTCGGGAATCTCCACTGAAACGCAGCGCTTCCCATCCGATCTCTTCCGTTTCGAAAAGATGCCAGGCCTCCCGCTCCAGATCATAGCAAAAGACCGTGATGGGGAAATAGGACTCCGTACGCAGATAAATACCCGCCAGATAACGGCCGCTGTCCGAAAAGCGCAGGAACTGAACGGCATTGATATTCAGAGAGTTATCATCCAGTCCGATATCCAGGGTTTCCTGCTCCTGCCCGGTCGCGGCATCAATCAATCGGACGGAGTCATCCGCCCCGTCTACCGCCAGAAGATTTCGGCTTTTGCAGAAGGCGATGGCGACCGGAGGACAGGGGTCTCGCCCGTCTTCGATGCGGGTCGCCGAGGAAGCGTCCCTGGCATCCGGAATGGGCATGATCGTCTCGCCCCGGCTGTCCGGCCACAGATCGTATGTCCAGATCTCCTTGTCGTTCTTCCAGTCATACCGATGGAGTTTGAATCCGTCACAAAGCAGAATGGAATCATCCGGCAGGATCATCATAGAGCAGCGTTCAACAAATGCCTCTTCGAAAGAAAGAGAGAAGAGTTTTTCCTGGGTTTCGATATCAAAGGCAGCGATCGTACAGGTCTCATCCAGGGCAAACAGAATCGAATAATCCTGGCTGACATCGATCTGCTTGACAGGGGATCCCATGGTATACTTGCCGTTGGGAACCATCGTGGAAAATTGAGGGAACCTCGGCTGATAGGCATAGATCGCGTCCGCCAGCGCGCAGATCGCCTCGGACACCAGCGGCCGGTCATCTTCCTCGGAAGGAAGAGCGGCCAGTGCGAGCTGAGCCGCGCCAATACTGTCGTGGCCTTCTGTCAGCAGTTTGGAAGAGGCATTGGACAGGTAGATCGACTGATTGATCCTTGCCTGCCTAAGATTAGCCTGAGAGATCTCGTAGTTTTTCTGAATCTGAGCCCGGCTCCAGAGCAGGTAGGCAATGAATCCCGCAGCGAGGATCCCGGCAATAGTCCCAATGATGGCAAGTCGGCGCATACGATACTGTCTGGCCCGCATGACGAGTTCATCATAGGAACAGCCGAGAAGCGCAGCCAGCAGTCTGGGCAGTTCGATCCTCCGTGCTTTAGGAAAACTCATGCGATAATCACAGGAAAGCGGTTCCAGATCCTGCTGCAGGATATCAGGAATGACCTCGGACGGTTCGCCTTCGGCGAGTACAGTCAGAACATGACTGATCGGATGGAACTGAAGAAAATATTCAATTTCCCTGGGAACCCAGGTAGAGAGTTTGGTAGAGTGAGAGCAGATGACGATCAGAAAATCAGAATGCTCAAGAGCATAGGAAATATCGTCGCTCAAGTTGCTCGTGATGGGAAGTTCGGCTTTGTCCCGGAAGATCCGTTCGATCTTCTTTTTCCCTGTAGCTTTCTGGATGCGGGCAGGAACGCGGAAATGCTCCAAAGATCGCTGGACTTCCGCTGCGACGCGGTTGTCAAGTGGAGCATGTTTGTAAGATATAAAAGCGTCAAATCTCTCGATCACGGCTGTTCTCCTTCAAAAGGAATTTCCTGTTAAAGATAGCAGAAAACAAGGGAAAAAGCAAGGAGAGGACTACTTGTCGAAATAAGGCTAAGCATAGAAATCAAAAAGCTGTTCGTACAGATTCTGACTTTACAGATACAAAAACAAAATCCCACTACACAAAAAATTGCCGTTTGTCTCAAAGGACAGACGGCTGTTTTTGTGAGATACGGCAATTGTTTGCAAAGCAAAACTGCGATAGAATAAAAGGCGATGCATAGGGGGAGAATACATGAGTATTTTTGATATAATTTCGCTTTTCGGAGGATTAGCCCTGTTTTTATACGGTATGAGGCTGATGGGTGATTCGCTGAAAGAAAATTCTTCAGGAACCTTGAAAACCGTCATGGAGAAGGTGACGGACAATTCGATCAAGGCCTTTCTGCTTGGTATTGCCGTTACAGCGCTGATCCAGTCATCCACAGCAACGATTGTAATCACTTCCGGCCTTGTGGCCGCGGGGATCTTGACACTTCATCAGTCGCTGGGCATTATTGTCGGTGCAAATGTGGGTACGACGATCACAGGACAGATCATTCGGCTGCTTGATTTGAATTCCAACGGGTTTCTTCGCATCTTCCAACCATCTACCCTGGCGCCTATTGCTCTGGTGATCGGAATCATTCTCATCATGACTCATACAAAAGCGGCAGGAAATATTCTAATTGGTTTTGGCATTCTCTTTTCAGGCCTTCTGAATATGACAAGTGCGGTGAGAGCCCTGCAGGAGTCCGGCCTGATCGAAGGCCTGATGGCAGGACTGGGAGACAATCCTTTTGTCGGTTACCTGACAGGTGCTGGTGTAGCTTTTGCATTGCAAAGCTCGTCGGCTACGGTTGGTATTCTGCAGGCTTTTTCAGCGACAGGACTTTTATCTTTCAAGGCGATCTATTCGGTAATTGTCGGTATCTATCTGGGCGACTGTGTAACGACCGCTATCGTCTGTTCCATCGGTGCGAATCGAGAGGCAAAGCGGGTAGGTATCGTCAATATCCTCTACAATTTGGGCAAGTCGGCTCTGGTACTGATCGTGGTAACGATCCTTCACAAACTTGGTCTACTGGATGCGCTGTGGGACAAGACGGTCAACTCCGGTATGATCGCAAACACGAACACAGTCTTCAACCTGGTTTGTGCAATTACACTCCTGCCTGTACTTAGTGTATTTGAAAAGATGAGCGGCAGGATCGTCAAAGAAGGAAAGAAACCTGAAGGCAAGTATGATACGGTGCTTGAAGGCCTGAGTCCTGTCTTTTTCTCTTCACCCGCGCTGGCACTCAGAAGCTGTTATGAGACCCTTGCGACAATGCTGAAGATTGCTCGTGAAAACCTGAAGAAGGCACAGAAACAGTTGAATCATTATGAGGCTGCTGTACATGAAGAGATCCTTTCTGAAGAGCTTCAGATAGATCGGCTGACTGATAACCTGAGCCGGTACATGGTGGAATTGTTTCCCCATGTTCCGAATGAGGATCATGTGGCTATTCTGAATCAGTATTACAGGGTATCGGTAGAACTTGAACGGCTTGGAGACCATGCAGTGAACATCGCGGAGATCGCGAAGAGACTTTCGGAAGAGGATACCGTCTTTTCAGATGCCTGCATGAAGGAAATGGCTGTTCTTGAATCACTGATCGAGCATATTCTGGATAATTGTGAGGAAGCTTTCAAGAATAAAAGCATGGAGGCTGCTTCCCTGATCGAGCCTAAAGTCCGTGTAGTGGTTGAACTCGTGAATAAACTGGTCAACAATCATTTCAGCCGCATGAGTGCGGGAGAGTGTTCGCTCCTGGCTGATTCAGCCTTCACCAACTTAATGGGAGAATATAAGAGGATCAGTGCGATCTGTTCCAATGTGGGCATTGCGACTTTGGTAAGAGTCCGTCCGGAGCTGGCAGATCATGAGCATCTTTTCTTCGAGACCCTGGATCAGAACGGTGATTCTCAGTATAACCAAGTTTTTCAGGAAACACATAAACAGTATTTTGACCTGCTGACGGGATAAAAGTTTGGATATCAGGAAAAATCATATACGTATGGACAGGTCTTTTCGATCCTGGATCAATCCATGAACAGTAAGTAGCGTACAAGAGGAGGACTCAACCATGCCCCTTGATCTTAATAACAAATTGGTAGTCGGCATTTCATCAAGAGCCCTGTTCGACCTGGAAGAAGAGAACCG
>JAFOIR010000350.1 GCA_017420625.1 Bacillota bacterium | reverse complement strand
GCCATCGGTATCCCCGGCCTTGGCTGGAAAACAAAGATCGTCGACGAGACCGGTTCTCCCGTTGCTCAGGGCGATGTAGGCGAACTGTGCGTTCAGGGTCCTGGTGTCATGGTGGAATACTACAAGAATCCGGAAGCAACCGCAGAAGTACTGGAAAATGACTGGCTCCATACCGGTGACATGGCCATGCAGGATGAAGACGGGTTCATCTTCCTAGTAGACCGTAAGAAAGATGTCATCATCACTGGAGGTGAAAACCTGTATCCGGTTCAGATCGAAAACTTCCTGATGACCAACCCGAAGATCCACGATGCCGCTGTCATCGGTCTTCCGGATCATCGTCTGGGCGAGATCGCTGCGGCGATCATCCAGGTGAAGGAAGGCATGGAGCTTACCGAAGAAGAAGTCAACCGCTTCTGCCTGGATCTGCCTCGTTACAAACGGCCAAGAAAGCTCATCTTCGCCAAAGTCCTTCGCAATCCAACCGGAAAGATCGACAAACCGAAACTCAGAAAGCTCTACGCCGGCGAACGTCTGGTTGAACAACAGATCAAATCATGATATAATTAAGGGTGCGGCTGCTGCCGTACCCATTCTTTTTGATATTTATTGAAGGAGACCCATCCCCATGAAACCGATTAAAGAAGGCAAAGTCCGTGAGATCTACGAGCTTCCCGAAGCCCTGATCCTTGTCGCTACCGACCGCATCAGCTGTTTCGATGTCATTCTTCACAATATGATCGAAGGCAAAGGCAAAGTCCTGACCCAGATCTCTAAGTTCTGGTTTGACTTTACGAAGGATCTGGTACCGAACCATATGATCTCTACCGATACCGCCGATATGCCGGAAGATTTCCAAAACTCTGCCTATGAAGGCCGCAGCATGCTGGTTAAGAAACTGACCATGCTGCCTGTTGAATGTATCGTCAGAGGCTATATCACCGGCAGCGGCTGGAAGAGCTATAAGAAGGACGGCACTGTCTGCGGAATTCGTCTTCCCGAAGGTCTTCTGGAATGTGCCAAACTTCCGGAGCCCATCTATACGCCTTCTACAAAAGCCGAGATCGGCGATCACGACGAGAACATCAGCTTTGATGAGAGCGTCGAATATCTGGAAAAACGTTTCCCAGGCAAAGGCCTTGAATATGCCGAAAAACTGCGTGATCTGACGATCGCTCTGTACAAGAAGTGTGCCGATTATGCACTGGAAAGAGGTATCATCATTGCTGATACGAAGTTCGAATTCGGTCTCGATGAAAACGGCAATGTCGTTCTCGGTGACGAAATGCTGACTCCCGATTCCAGCCGTTTCTGGCCGCTTGACGGCTATGAGCCCGGCAAAGGCCAGCCTTCCTTCGACAAACAGCTTGCCCGCGACTATATCGCTTCTCATCCGGAGTGTGATTACACGCTGCCGCAGGAGATCGTCGATCAGACCATCGCCATCTATCTTGACGGCTACAAGCGTCTGACCGGTAAAGATCTGGCTTGAGAAAGGATTGCAATCATGCTGGAAGAATTAAAGTTCCGTGTATACGAAGCCAATATGCTGCTTCCGAAATATCAGCTCATTACCTTCACCTGGGGCAATGTCAGTGAATTTGATCCCGAAACCGGCCTTTTCGCCATCAAGCCCAGCGGCGTCGAATATGACAAGCTGCAGCCTGAAGACATGGTTCTTGTCAATCTGGCTGGTGAAAAGGTAGAAGGAAAATACAATCCCTCCTCCGATACAGCGACCCATGCGGTTCTGTACCAGCGTTTCAAGGATATCCGCGGCATCGTTCATACCCATTCCCCCTATGCGACCAGTTGGGCGCAGGCCGGACTTGGAATCCCCTGCTACGGAACCACCCATGCGGATTATTTCTATGGCGAGATCCCCTGCGTTCGCAATCTGACGCCTGAAGAGATCGAAGAAGCCTACGAAAAGAACACCGGCATCGTGATGGCCGATGAATTTGAACGTCTCGGCAAGGATCCGGTCGCTGTTCCCGGAGCGCTTTGCAAAAACCACGGTGTCTTCACCTGGGGCAAGGATGCTCACGAAGCTGTCCACAACGCTGTTGTGGTAGAAGAATGCGCCAAGATGGCTGCCTGGACCCGTCTGATCAATCCCGCCGCCGAAGAAGCGCCGCAGGCTATGCAGGACAAGCACTATTTCAGAAAACATGGAGCCGGCGCCTATTACGGGCAGAATAATTAATCTTACAGTAAATGCAAAGAGGCATACCCCCATCATGAGGTATGCCTCTTCTTTCATGCAGTCAGTTTTTTATTCAAAAACTTTCAGATCATTCTTCACTTTCAGGAAGGACGCCAGGATAATGGCCAGTGTAATCATGCCTGCCAGAATCAGATAGAACTTGGAAAGGCCAAGGCTCTCGACCATCATACCGCCAATATTCTGCATGATGATGCCGCCGATGCTGTTGCTGGTATTGACCAGAGACAGACCCGTCGTTCTGACTTCCGGGGCAACCAGGTTGCTGACGATCTTCAGCACAATCATGACATAGGTCGTTGTAGCAATGGCTTTGAGCAAAATCACGACGGCTACGACCACCCACGAAACCGAAACCAGACCGTAAACCAGAAACTCAAACAAGGTCAATCCACAGGCAACGTAAACCAGTGTCTTTCCGTTAAACCGGTCCATAAATTTATTGGAGAACAGGATCAGCGGAATCTCCACCAAGGTACTCAGGAAGATGATCGTACCGATGAGACTGGTCTCGATCCCAAGATCCTTGAGAAGAATCGGGACATAGGTCATGTTCACGCCGGAAGAGCCCCAGAAAAGAACAGTGATCACCAGGAACAACAGGTAGTTCGGATTCTTCAGGAAAGAAGAAAGTTTAGGCTTCTCTTCCTGTTTCACCACCGCAGAACCTTCTTCAGCAGTCTTTTTCTTGTCCATAATTGGATCTTCCGCACCGGCAAAACCCAGCGCACAAAGAAGAGCGCCAGCCAATACCGCAATAAACAGCGTAACAGGAGGAAACTTTTCAATCATCACTCCGGCTGCCTGTGCACCGACCGCATAACCAATCGTTCCCCAGACACGAAGAATACCATATCGATATTTGGAAGCCCCAGCCAGTCTCTCCAGCAGCGGTTGTACCGCACTGATAAAAGACATGGTCAGTCCGTTCAGCAAAAATAGAAGCGCTACGGTCCGGCTCTGCGAAAAGAGCATGGCGAAAATGCCCACACATACCAGCATGATCCCTCCGATCAGCCGGGGCTTTCTTGTCCGATCACTCAAATAACCGGTGGTCGGAATCATAATCATTGCAAAAAAGCCGGAAGCCGATACGATTCTGCCTACGTTGGAATAGCTGATTCCAATGCCGGAAAGATATACGGACAAGACCGAGCTGAATGATGCCATACAGAAGAAAAAGAAGAAAAAGACCAGAACATAGCTGAAGTAACTGCCTTTGAAACGCCGAACCATAGGAAGTCCTCCTTGCGGGAAAAAGTGAATAATAGAGATATTTTACCAAAGGTGTCAGGACTGTGCAATACTATTATTAAAATTATTTTATTAACCATCAGAGTCTTCTTGGTATTAATTAACTTAATGATTTCTTTAGCTTTTGTAAGTTGTTTTAATAATATTCTGGTGATAAAATATAGTACGTTATGAATAGAATTATCTCCTTCATCCGGAAGCTCATTCCGGATTATGCCTGGATCTATCTGGGATCGTTTTTATTCGTTAATACCATTGCGTTTTCCCTGACTCAGATCCTGATGGACGATGTAAGCCGCTACAGCGTGACACTCCCGATCGATGATCGGATTCCCCTGGTTCCGTTCTTTGTCGTCTTTTATGTCTCTGCATTTGCTCAATGGATCATCAGCTGGATCCTCATCAGCCGTGAAAGCAAGGAAACTGTTCGCTACTACGCGATCGCGGATATCATCATGAAGCTCATCTGCCTCGGCTTCTTCGTTTTCTTTCCAACGACGATGGAGCGCCCGTCCTTCGAGGTCAATAACCTCTTTACCTGGGGACTGAGGCTTATCTATACGATCGACAAGCCCTACAATTTGTTTCCATCCATTCACATCATCGAGAGTCATCTGGCACTTAGAGCAGCGTTTAGTCTGAAGAAACCGCCCAGATACTATAAGTGGATCCATATCCCGCTGAATGTTTTGATCTTTCTGTCTATTCTGCTGATCAAACAGCATGTCCTCCTGGATATTCCCGGCGGACTTATCGTCTGTGAGATCGGACTTCTTTTAGCCAGTCTACTCCTGAAAAAGAGGAAAGCTCATGAAAGATGAATTTGCCTCCCGTCGTGACATAAGAAGAAAAGCCCTGTGGGCGGTGCTGTTTGTTTTCATCGCCGCCGGTTCCATCTGGGCTGTCTTTTCTGCGTCCAAGGGGCTGTCTCCTCACGACTTTCTGCTGTTTCTGAAAAATGCTTCGCCGGTCTATCTGAGCCTCTCTCTTCTGAGCATGTTCGGGTTCATTTTCTTTGAAGGCCTGGCGGTTCGCTCATTAATCAAAGCATTCGGCTATCCCTGTTCTGTCAGGGAGAGTATGGTCTACGGCGCGTCCGACATCTACTTTTCGTCCATCACCCCTTCGGCAACCGGCGGACAGCCTGCCTGCGCCTATTTTATGATCCGAAACGGGATCCCGGTAACGATGTCTACCGTCATTCTCCTGATGAACCTGGCCATGTATACTCTGGCGATCATTGTTCTGGGTACGCTGAGTCTGGTCACCAATCCCGGGATCTATCAGTTCTTTGCCCCACTCGGCAAGATCCTGATCATCATCGGGTTTGCCGTTCAGACTTTGCTGTTTTTGTCCTTTCTCCTTATTCTGGAGAAGGATCAATGGATCCTTTCCTTTGGCTATTTCCTGATCAGAATCCTTCACAAATGCCATATCCTTCGGGATAAACCCAAATGGGACGACCGCCTTGAACGCCATATGGCCGACTATAAAAGCTATGCCAAGCTCATCCGGTCTCATGCCAAAGTACTGTGGATCTGCTTTTTCTACAACTTCCTGCAGCGAGCCTGTCAACTGGCCGTTACCGCGTTTACGTATCTGGCGACCATCGCTGTTCCGGGCGAGACACACCTGCCGGTAACTACCTGTATCTCACGCGCTCTGTCCCTGTTCGGAGCCCAGAGCCTGATCAGTATCGGTGCGACTTTCATTCCAATCCCCGGTGCCATGGGCGTCACCGACTATATGATGGTCGATGCCTTCCGCGCCGTCATTGATCCGGAAAGAGCGGCGGCTCTGGCGCTTTTGTCCCGTGCCATCTCGTTCTACAGCTGTGTCATTCTTTCACTCATCATCGTTATCTTTGCATATTTACGGAGGAGGAAAAACCAATGATAGGATATTACGACTATACCGTGATTCTGACTTACCTGTCACTGCTGTCCGCATCCACCGGAATTATTATTTCCCTGAACGGAACTGGTCATCCGTATATCGGTACATTTTTCCTTTTGTTCTGCGGTCTGTGTGATGCTTTCGACGGTCGGGTAGCCCGCACCAAGGACGACCGTACCGAGATGGAAAAGAAATACGGGATCCAGATCGACTCTCTGTCTGACCTGGTTGCATTCGGTGTGCTTCCCGCCTGTATCGGTGCTGCCATGATCCGCACCTCTGCAACTTTGCAGGCACTGTTCGTTCCTCATCATTTTGACGCCTATCATGTACTGCAGTGGGTTCTTTTCGCTCTGCTTATTCTGTATTCATTGGCAGCCATGATCCGTCTTGCTTACTTCAACGTAACAGAAGAAGAACGGCAGAAAACAGAAAAAGGCAACCGCAAGGTTTTCCTTGGGCTGCCGGTAACCTCCGCTTCGCTGATCTTTCCTGCAGTCATGATGCTGCAGTATATGCTGCCCATGGATCTGACACTCATCTATTTCCCGGTAGCTCTGATCACGGGCATCTTATTCATCACTCCTATCAAAGTGCCCAAACCTGGACTTAAGGGTATTCTGATCATGGTCGGTATCGGCCTTGCCGAATTTCTGATCATGCTGATCATGCGTATCTTCTTCAAACATTAAAGGAGTCTATATGGCTAAAACATCCTTTCCAACGTGGTTTTTGTATCGAACGATTCCCGGAAGGATGATCCTTTCCGTACTGGTCCGGCCCGGCATTTCACGCCTGGCCGGCCGTTTTCTATCCTCCCGGCTGTCGAAACCACTGATTCCTCTCTACGTAAAGGCTTATGATCTGGACCTGTCCCTTTGTGAAACAACCGATTTTAAAAGTTTTAACGATTGCTTCACCCGCCGCTACCGCAGCGAAGTACGTCCGTTTGATCCGGATCCTTCCCACCCTGTCTGCCCCTGTGATGGTCTGCTCAGTGCTTATCCCATCAGCGATGGCCTGGTCCTTCCCATCAAACAGAGTGCTTACCGGATCGAAGATCTTGTGAAGGATCCGGCGCTTGCCGAGCTTTACCGGAACGGAACTGCCCTGGTCTTCCGTCTGGAAGTTACGAACTACCATCGCTATTTCTTTATCGATGAAGGTCAGATCCTGAGCATCCGGAAAATTCCCGGTCTGCTGCATACTGTTCGTCCCATCGCCTTGAGAGATATTCCGGTTTTCACTGAGAATGCCCGTGAAGTCACGGTCATGGAAACAGCTCATTTCGGCAAGGTCACTCAGGTTGAAGTGGGTGCCATGATGGTCGGAAAGATCAGGAATTATCCGTTATCCGGATCATTCCAGCGCGGTGATGAAAAGGGCTGTTTCCTTTTCGGCGGCAGTACGGTGATCCTTCTCTTTGAAAAAGATAATCTCCGGCTTCGTCCGCAGCTGATTCGTGAAACTCAGCGTGGCCATGAAACACCGGTGATCGCCGGAGAACGGCTGGACTAACCAGAGAAAGGGCTAAAAATGAGCACCATCCATGTCTATTCCTTCAACATCCTGACAGACCGCTGCGAAAAGACCGGCGGGACGACTTTTGCAGAAAGATCCAAATTGTTTCCTTCCCTCTTTCTGAGTCAAAACCCTGACCTGATCGGGTTTCAGGAGACTCAGCCTCCGCAGCGTAAGTGGCTGATGGACAATCTCAAAGACTTTGAGATCGTGGGAGTCGGCCGGGGAGAGGATCTTCTGGATGAAAGCAATGTGATCGCTTACCGAAAGGATCGGTTCGATCTGGTTTTTCTGGAGACCTTCTGGCTTTCCGATACACCTCACAAACCCGGCTCCCGTTTTTCGACTGATCAGAGTCACTGCCCGCGCATCTGTACCTGCATTATTCTGCGTGATCGGGAAAACGGCAAGCTTTTCCGCCACTACAATACCCATCTGGATCATGTGGGCGCATTTGCTCAGGCGCAGGGAATCTCCCTGATCTTAAACCGGATCGCTGCCGACTATGATAGTTGGCCGCTGCCGGTCATCCTGACCGGGGACATGAATGTCGAACCTGACAGCATGGTCTATCAGTCGATCATCTCCTTTGAAGGATGCGGAAAGAAACTTATCGATGTTTCCGCTGACGTTGGTCCGACTTTCCATGGCTTTAAAAAAGGAGCCTGGGACAAAAAGATCGATTATATC
>JAFOIR010000349.1 GCA_017420625.1 Bacillota bacterium | reverse complement strand
GGAAAAAATCAATAAAGATCTGGAGAGCGGGTTTCCCGCTGCAAATGCAGCCGGTCAGGAAAAGCATGACCGCGGCGCGCTGCGCAGCCTGACCTGGAGCGAAAAAGTGACGCGTATCCTGAAATCCCTCCTGGCCCGATATACCCGGGAAGGAGACGCCATGCTGGAGAACACCGGCGTCTATGTCTGTACCATCTGTGGTTTTGTTTACATCGGGGACGACTTGCCTGAAGTATGTCCCGTATGCAAGGTTCCAAACCGGAAATTTGAACGGATAGGAGGATAAGCAGATGAGCGGAAAAACGGCAGTTCGGAATGTCCGGCTTTGTGAAAAAGATTGTCTGTGTCTCTATGTCTGTCCGACAGGCGCTTCGGATACGGAAAACAGTGTAATCGATGTGGATAAATGCATCGGCTGCGGTGCGTGTGCGGAAGCATGCCCCGCCGGAGCAATCAGCCTTGTTCCCCGTCAGTATCCCCCGCAGCAGGCCAAAGAGAGTGAAGTAATCACCGTCCTTCGTCAACTGGCCGGCAGCAAGGCGGAACAGGAGGAACTGTCGTCCGCTTTGCCCGGAACGCTGGCGAAAGCGCTGGAACGTTCAAACAGGATTATGGCGGAGGATCTGCTGCGTGAAGCGGGATATATGCTGCCCCAGAGCTGTAATGTCCATGCCCTGCTGGAAGAAATGCGTTCCCATACACAGGAACCCGGTTTCCCGGCAGACGCGCTGGAATACCTGCTCTCGTCCATTGAATTCAACGAACCCACAGAAAAGAAGGAGGAAGGAACCATGGAAAAATGGAAGTGTTCAGTTTGCGGTTATGTTCATGAAGGCCCTCTGCCGGAGGATTTCAAATGCCCGGTCTGCAAACAGCCGGCGGATAAATTTGTGAAAATGGAAGAGGATGCGCCAAAGAAAAACCCTTATGCCGGAACACAGACAGAAAAAAACCTGGAAGCCGCTTTTGCCGGTGAATCCCAGGCACGGAACAAATATACTTATTTTGCTTCCACAGCGAAAAAAGAAGGCTATGAACAAATTGCAGCCCTGTTTCTGAAGACAGCCGAAAACGAGAAGGAACACGCAAAGATCTGGTTCAAGGAACTGAATGGGATCGGCAGCACCGCAGACAATCTCAAAGCTGCGGCAGACGGTGAAAACTATGAATGGACAGATATGTATGAAGGATTCGCCGTAACCGCGGAAAAAGAAGGATTTCCTGTGCTGGCAGCCAAATTCCGCATGGTTGCTGCAATTGAAAAACACCATGAGGAACGTTACCGGGCTTTGCTGCAGAACGTAGAGATGCAGAAAGTATTTGAGAAGAGCGAAGTCAAGGTCTGGGAATGCAGGAACTGCGGCCATATTATTGTCGGAACCAAGGCTCCGGAGGTCTGTCCTGTATGCGCGCATCCGCAAAGCTATTTTGAAATCAACGCTGAGAATTATTAATCTATTAACCATACAAGTCGAATGTTACCATGATGTTCCCTGCATGATATGCAGGGAACTGTTTTGTCGATTCATTGTTGATAACAATTTGCTCCACCGAAAAAGCCAATCGGTTCTTGTGGAATTTGATAGGTTTTGATGGCTATAAACCACAAGATCTTGTGTTTTCGTTGCAAACATAACGAGGACTGAGGGTGTCTGAGCCACACGTGTGGCTTTTTGATCGATCAAATAGTATACAACTACCGTTTTGTTGCTTGAAAACCACAATATATTGTGGATTACTCTTTTATAAGTAATCAGCAACCAATCGGTGTTAACGGTTTGTTGGATTTGGTGAATGATATGATTGTACTTGCCCTGTCTTATGTTACATGCTAATATGAATGTGACATGCGAAACTGCATATTGATTTCTTTTGGAGGTATACATATGCTGACGAAAGCAGAACTGCCAGAGTGTCCCGTTGCCACTACTCTGCAGCTCATCGGAAATAAGTGGAAGATTCTGATCCTTCGCAATCTGATGGCTCGTCCGTGGAGATTCAACGAGATGCTCCGTTCCATTCCCGGGATCAGCCAGAAGGTACTGACAGACAACCTCCGCGCTTTGGAAAGCGATGAGATCATCACCAGGACGGTTTTCCCCGAAGTGCCGCCTAGAGTGGAATACGCGCTGAGCGATCTGGGCGAATCCATGCGTCCGATTATCAAAGCCATGGAAGCCTGGGGAACCGGATATCAGCAACTGGTGCGTGAAAGCAAATGAATCAGAATGAAAGACGCAGATGGCTGATCCATGCCTTGCTGGATGAAATGCCGCAGTATCAGTATCCGGTTTTTCCGTATACTGCGGATCGTCAGTGGCGGCTGCTCCGCAGCCTGATGAATGTCCGTCCGCCGATGCCAGTATCTGAAGAGTTCCTGCAGATCCAGGACGATTTCCTGAAAGAAATGACAGAAGAGAAAGGCATTGTGGATGCGGACAGCCTGCCGCCCTGTGCCGGGGATCCCCGGCTTGTCCTTTGGCAGGGCGATATTACGACCTTGCGGTGTGACGCCATCGTCAACGCAGCGAACAGCCAGATGCTGGGATGTTTTTCCCCGTGTCACGGATGCATCGACAATATCATCCATACGATGAGCGGTGTGCAGCTGCGCCTGGCCTGCCATGAGCTGATGCAGAAGCAGGGGCATGAGGAACCCACCGGACAGG
>JAFOIR010000348.1 GCA_017420625.1 Bacillota bacterium | reverse complement strand
GATGTAGTAGGGGTTCTCCTTGTACTTGAAATAGGTTACATCGCTGACCCAGATTCTATTTGGAGCATCGACATCAAATTCCTGTTTCAAATAGTTTTTGTATTTGCCGAATTCTTTGCTGTAGAGATAATTGGAATAAACACGGACGCTGATCAATCCCATTTCAACCATCAATTCACGAACGAGTCTTGTGCTGACAACAACGCCCCGTTTTCTTAAAACAGCTGCCATTTTCCGTGCACCGTAGATCTGTGAACTGTCATCAAACAGTTCTCTGATCTGTTTTTTGAGTTCCTCACGCCGAAGAAAGAACCATGCGCGTTCACGATGATTGCGTTTGATGTGGTTATAGAAAGTGCTGCGTGACAGGCCGAGTGCTTCGCAGACCAAATGGATATTATAGGAACTTCGCAATCGTTCTGCTTCGTTCAGACGCTCCCGAAGAGATGCCCGGGGAGAACAGTAGGAATCATTCAGGACTGCGATAATGTCTTCCAGGTGCAGATTCCGCGCTTTGAGGTGCCGGAAGTTCCTTGGGCTGTAATCATTTTCGCTCTGACAGTTATGCTGTGTGTCATATTCCCGCAGCCATTGATTAAAAGTGCTTTTGGGAATGCTTGCTTCCTGGAGCAGATCCTTCACATCTGTTGGTTCAGATGCATATCGGAAAAGCAGTTTTTCCTTTTCTTCGTTCGTGTAGTGTTGACGTTTCATTGTTTACCTCCTTGCAATAAATATATTGGAATAAAAAGATCTGCAAAAGTGCAGATAAAAGGCATTCTATAACAAAAAATCGTTGTTGGCCAAGGAGTGTTTTTTCCTCACTAAGCCCTTCAGAATCTGGTATTGAGTATGGTATAATCATATCGGCATAAGAGATTATGAGGGTCAAATCGGAGGAAAGCATTGAAGATATTTGTATATTTGGATGAATCGGGTTCGATACATAAGAATAGCCCAACTAATTATTTTGTGATTGGCGGATATATTGCTTTCGGAGAACCTAATCAAGTCCATAAAATAATTAGTAAATATAAAAAAATCAATAAAAGGCATAAAGAGAGAAGAGGCATTCCGCTATCAAGGGAATTGAAAACACGTGAGATGACTGTTCAGGAAAAAAAGGAGGTGCTGAATGGAATTCAGGTGTTAGATAATTTCTATGGATGTGCAATTCAGTTTAATAAAAGCAATATGCGAAAAGAAATTGAAAAGACTAACATCTTTTTCAATTTCGGTGTAAAGCTACTATTTCACGATGTAATATTGCAGTTGCTACCAAACAACGAGCCCTTTGAGTTCGTGCTAGCTGTTGATAACAGAAATATCAGTGTTGATGACTTGAAGGATCTCCAAAAATATCTTGAAACCGAGTTCTGTTATAATGATTATTCCTTTTCTGTAAAATACTATGATTCGGCAACGCATTATGGAATACAGCTTGCGGATTTTGTGGTCAATACAATGTATATGCGATCAAAGGATATTGACGTGGTTCGAGATGTTGTAGAGGCGATAAATCCATCTAAATTCAGACTTGGTGTTTTCCCAGGTAAGGGAAAAAGAGGACGAATGGATAAAATCGACTTAAGTGCCTCAATTGACAAGCGGTGATGCGAGTGCTATACTTTAAGTGAAGTAAGACCTAGGTAAGGTAGCTAAATGCTAAGCGTGCTGTGTGTACGTTGCCTCCTAGGCATTTCCCTTTTTTTGAAGGAATTATACGTTGGTTTGATAAGCAATATGAAAAAGGAGTAAAACAATTCCAAATGAGAATCGACGAATACATTGCCCACAGAAGAAAAGAAGATGGCCTTGACGAATACAATCTCGAAGCGCGTGCTGAAAACACCAAGGTTTGCGTCAATTATGTGTTTGAGTATTTCAATAATTATCTGGATTCAATCGGCGGTTCAGAGGAAACAATTTTACATAACGAAAAAATAGATAATTATAGACAGAGAAATGTAAAACAGTATTCTGCGGAAATAAAGGAGTGGTTGGTAGGCCTTTATGCAGCACAAGGAAAGTACATGCATATGCAATTGAAAAACTTCATTGCTGATAAGTACTTCTATTTATATGATTCCGAGGCAGAGTTCCGTGCATTATCGTATGATGTATATCCTAAAGCAATAAAAAGATTCCCGTTTCTTGAAGGTCAATCTGAAATGATCTACCGATTCTTAAAAGATCAGCATCGCATTTATAATTTGATGGATGAGGACTTTCATATTAGTGAAAAAATTGATAATTGGATAAAGGATACATATGAAGAACGGGGCGTCAATGTGTTCAACTTTTGCGAAGACTATATTAATAACTATTATGATCATCCAGAACAATGGCCTCCAAAACATAAGAAAAAAAGTAAGTATATAGAAATGTATCAGCTAAAATCTGGCGAACCATTGTACTGGGAATATGATTACAGACAGAAGAACAATCTGTTCTCTATTGACAGTTTGTATTCAGGAATGCCGAAAAAGCAATTCTTAAACAGAAAAAAACAATATTTAGAGGCGATACTGTTATATGTATGGCTCCATAACGTTGAAGGTGATGATGGATATTGGGGAGAGTATTGTGAACGAGTAGGTTTAGAATGAGTTTTTGCTGTTAAAGATAAATCAGTAATTATATGGGGAAGTAATTATGACGATTATCTTTTTGATCAAATGAACGATGCGGTAGAGAGTATATAGACATAAAAGCATCAAAAACCACCTGATCCGAATTAGGAAATAAGGGGACGATAGTGGGTCAAAACGAAAAGTGAAGGAGCAGATGCAGTAATACCGACGGAGGGGCAGGGGCCCGCCGCGTAAGTCCCGTGTCCTCCGCTATCAAAACGAAAAGAGACCTGAATGGGTCTCTTTTGCTATTCTAGAATCCGGAATGTATTCTTTTCGTAATCGATGAGTCCGTCCTCCCGCATGGAGGCGAGCTCGCGGGTCAGGGCGCTTCGGTTGGCGCCAATGTAGTTGGCTAGTTCCGTGCGTCCCAGCGGGAGCGTGATGTAACGGCTGTCCTGCTTCTGGGCCTGCATTGATAAGTAGGCCAGGATTTTTTCGCGCAGGGACGGCTTGGAGGAAATCTCAATCCGCTCCATAAGCCGGATGCTGCGCCGGCCAATCAGATCAAACATATTCCGCGTCAGTTGTTCATGAAATACACACTGGCTTGGGCAGCAGTGAATGACGTTCCAGGCGGCGACGAAGAGGACAGAAGTATCTGTCCCTGCAATAAAAGTTACATAGGAATCGGGATTTTTCTGCACGGCAAAAGTCTCCCCAAAAACCTCGTTCTCTGAGGTATATGTCAGCAAAGTCTGACGTCCCCAGATGTCTTCTTTCATCATATGGACCGTTCCGGTAAGCACGATGCCCACGTACCGGATGGAGTCCTTCTCCATGATGATGACTTCGCCTTTTTTATAGTTTCTTGTATAACTGTGCAGGCAGCCCAGCATGGCCTGCAGATGATCCGCTGCGATGTTTTCGAACAGCGGATTTTTCATGTATTTCTCGATTTGATGATCCATATCCATTGCCTCCCGCCTTCAGTATAAGTCGCACACGTTGCGTACGCAACGTTTTTTTCTATGGCTTCTGATACAATGAAACTGGCAAATAACGGAATCAGGAGGAAGGAGGCAACTGTGGGATATCTATTAAGCAAAGACCAGTTCGGTGAAGCGATGCGCCAGCTGGGAAAAACATACCGGATCTTCGCGCCGGTGTGCAAGAAAGGAGAGGGCAGATTCAAGGATGTGGACTTGGTCCGGTACGATTTTGTCAGCGATGCTTCAGAAATCGAACTGACAGTCGAATCGGACTACGCGTTCAAGGAATTCATGCTGCCTTTGTCAGAGACTCTGTTCTTCTTTACAGAGAACCAGGTGAAGGAAGCGGACATCGATGAGCGTCCGGTCATCGTATTCCTGCGCAGCTGTGATATGCACGCAGTGAAACGACTGGATCACATGTATCTGGAGAACGGCAGCGAAGAAGACTGGTTCTACAGAAGACGCAGAGATCTTGTGAAGTTCGCTCTGATTGGATGCAGCAAAAGCTTTGATGACTGTTTCTGCGTGGACATGGGGACGAACCGGACTGAGGACGGATACGTGTTCTCCGTTGATGAAAGTGAAGGCATGTTCCGCTGCGATACGCCGGATCCTGCCTTTGCGGAAGCTTTTGCAAAAGCAGGAGGCACGGAAGCGGATGTGGAGCCGTGGTGTGTGACGGAGAATCAAAAAGCTGTGACCGTTCCGGAAGACATTCCTCTCAGCATCTACAGTGATGAACTGTGGGATGAATACACGAAGCGCTGCGTGAACTGTGGCCGGTGCACCATCGTGTGCCCGACCTGCACCTGCTACACCATGCAGGATGTGTTCTACACGGACAACGGCAAAGTGGGTGAGCGCCGCAGAGTCGGCGGATCCTGCATGATCGACGGCTACACGGATGTAGCCGGCGGCGGACAGTACCGAAAGACCAACGGAGAGCGCATGCGTTTCAAAGTGCTCCACAAGATTCACGACTTCCGGGCGCGCACGGGCTACGACATGTGCGTGGGCTGCGGCCGCTGCGACATGGTATGTCCGGAGTACATTTCATTCTCGAATATTATCAACAAGGTTGCGGATGCAGCAGGGAAGGAGGCTGGCGATGACAAATAAGAATCCATACATTCCGTTCCCATCAAAGATCAAGGAAGTGATCAAACATACGGATAAAGAATACACCTTTCGAATGGAATTCGCAGGCGATGTGAAACCGGGACAGTTTTTCGAAGTTTCCATTCCGAAGTACGGGGAGGCGCCGATTTCTGTCAGCGGCATCGGCGAAGATTTTGTAGACCTGACGATTCGCCGTGTAGGCCGCGTCACGAACGAAGTGTTTGAACGCTACGTCGGCGACAGTCTGCTTATGCGCGGACCGTACGGCAACGGATTCGACACGTCACTCTACGAAGAGGGCGAAGTCGTTGTCGTGGCTGGTGGCACCGGCGTGTCTCCGGTCCGCGGCGTCATCGACGCACTGACGGACACAGCAGAGCCAAAAGATAAGCATGTCATCGTAGGATTCAAGAGCCCGGACGACATGCTCTTTCGGGATGACCTGGAACGCTGGAACGAAAAGCTGGATTTGATCCTCACCGTCGACGGCGCACCGGAGGGATACGAAGGTAAGACCGGGCTGGTTACCGCATTCATACCTGATCTGCCTCTGCGCGATGCTGCAAAAGCAAAGGCCGTTGTGGTCGGACCGCCGATCATGATGAAATTTGCAGTGCAGGGTCTGCTCGAGAAAGGCTTCAAAGAAGAGAATATCTGGGTTTCCCAGGAGCGCAAGATGTGCTGCGGACTCGGCAAGTGCGGACACTGTCGCATCGGCGAGAAGTATGTCTGCCTCGACGGACCGGTTTTCAATTATACCGAAAGCAAAAACATGATCGACTAGGATAACGGAAAGGAGTGAAAGAAATGACACTTGATATCAATGTGAAAAAACTGAAGAAGAATGCCTTCCGTCAGTCCAAGGTCAGGGGCGAGACTGCTTCCCGTGTGCGCTGTCCGGGCGGAGAGATCGACGTGGATTCGCTGCAGCGCGTCGTCGATATCGCAAGGAAATACGGCAAGGGCATGGTAAACATCACCAATCGACAGGGATTTGAGATTCCGGGAATCGACCTGGCTGATCTGGAAGAAGTCAACAAGGCACTTCAGCTGATTATTGAGAACAGAAACGTCAATCAGGAGGAGTACAACGGCGGATATCCTGCTTCCGGAACACGTAATGTCGTGGCCTGTCCAGGCAAACAACTCTGCCCGTTCGGCTGCTACGATACGAAGAAGTTTGCGCAGGAGATCGACAAGGCGATTTTCCCGAACGACCATCACGTTAAGATCGCCTTCACAGGCTGTTCCAATGACTGCGCCCACGTACGTCTCAATGATTTCGGCATTCTTGGCCAGACTGAGCCACAGTATGATAAGGATCGCTGCATCGGCTGTGAGCAATGCGTGAAGTACTGCAAGAAAAGATCAGTCGGAGCGCTGGAGATCGTCAATGGGAAGATAGAACGTGACACGAACAAGTGTGTCGGCTGCGGAGTATGCGTGATCTATTGTCCGACACGTGCCTGGACAAGAAGCGAGGAAGACTACTTCCGCATGGTTCTTCTCGGGCGTACCGGGAAGAAGAATCCGCGCCTTGCAGAAGACTTCATGAAGTGGGCAGATCACGATACCATCAAAAAGGTCATCTGCAACGTTTATGCATATCTGGATGAATACATGGACAGAGCTGCTGTCGAAAGCAAAGAGCATATCGGATACATCGTAGACCGTACCGGTTTTGAAGAATTCCTGAAGTATATCATGAAGGATGTCACTCCGAATCCGGAATGCGAGATCCAGGGCCGCATCTACTGGGGCGGCAAACGTTATGATCAGAGCAATGAGCTGAGACAGTCGATGTTCCGCTTCTCAGAAAGAGAAGAGTAGTCAGAAACTGACAGAAAGGATCTTGATATGTTTAATGAAGAATTCACGGCGGCTTCCAAAGGGGCTGTCGCAAAAGCAACTCTTCTGAAGAAGAATCCGGCTGGCTATTTTTTGCTGTCGGTACTGGCGGGAGCATACATCGGGTTTGGTATCCTTCTTGTATTTACATTAAGCGGAGCGCTTGACGGAGCACCGTATACCAAGCTTGTGATGGGCTGCTGCTTCGGCGTTGCGCTGAGTCTTGTGGTGATTGCAGGAGCAGAATTGTTTACCGGAAATAATATGGTAATGACTGCAGGCGTACTTCGCAAGACAGTAACGATTACGGACACGCTAAAACTGTGGGGAGTCTGCTGGATCGGAAATCTGGTGGGATCAGTATTGCTGGCAATTGTATTCAGCCTGACAGGGCTCTACAGTGATGCGACGCTGACAGCAATGACAACCACTGCGGCAGCAAAGATGACGGCAGGCTTCATACCGCTTCTTGCAAGAGGTGCGTTGTGTAATACTTTGGTATGTCTGGCTGTATGGTGCGGTTTCCGAGCGAAATCAGACGCTGGAAAGCTGATTATGGTGTTCTGGTGCCTGCTTGCGTTCTTTGCTACGGGTTTTGAGCACAGCGTAGCCAACATGACATTGCTGACCCTCGCGCTCATCGATAACGGCGGGAACGAAGCGATCACTATGGGAGGATATTGGTTCAATCTCATCGTAGTGACGTTTGGCAACATGATTGGAGCGATTCTGTTCGTAGCATTGCCGTATCATGTTGGGTCAAGAGAAAAAAAGGAGGACTGTTATGAATAAGGATTTAATCAAGTACGTAGTTGTCATTCAGTGTGAGCATTCCAGAGAAAGATGTTCAGGCTTTTCATGCTCGAATTGTTTTTTCGAAAGAGGCGCCGCATTTGAGGGATATCCTGCGGATACGAAGTTTCTGACGATGACCTGTGGAGGCTGCTGTGGAACACGCGTGGCGGGATATCTGGAGCATTTCGCAAAGAAGATGCGTATGGGAACGGACATCAAAAAATCAGAAGTTGCAGTTCATCTTGCCAGCTGCGTTGTAACAGACAACAAGCATCATGACAGATGCCCGAATGTTGACTATATGAAGGAAATCATTCAGAAGAAGGGCTTCGAGAATATCGTCGAGGGGTCTTTCCAGAGTGAACCTACACGCAAACTGCGCGCACAGGGAAAATACAAAGTATACGAAAATGTAGCCTTTGATTGATCCGACTGGCTGCTGATCGAAGCGAAAAGAAAAGGACAGAGAAAAATGCTCAGAAAGATAATCAATATAGATGAAGAAAAATGCAACGGCTGCGGACTTTGCGCCGCAGCCTGCCATGAAGGCGCCATCGAAATGATTGACGGCAAGGCGAAACTCGTGCGGGAAAACTTCTGCGACGGTCTCGGCGACTGCCTGCCCGCCTGCCCGACAGGGGCGATCACCTTCGAGGAAAGGGAAGCGCCGGAATATGATGAAGCGGCAGTGAAAGTGCATCAGCGGATGCAGGAACTCCTCGGCGGGGGAGGATGCCCGGGATCGAGTGTGGCGCAGTTTGCCGGTGCGAAGGAAGGCCCTGCAGAAGAACCGGAGTCGGCGCAGTCTACCGCCAATCCGGTATCCCGTCTCGCCCAGTGGCCGTGCCAGATCAAACTGGTCCCGATCCAGGCGCCGTTCTTCGATGGAGCGAAACTCCTGATTGCGGCGGATTGTACTGCCTTTGCATATGCCAGCCTGCATGAGGAGTTCATGAAGGGCAAAGTCACCATCATCGGTTGCCCGAAGCTGGATGATGTTGACTACACGGAGAAACTGACCGCCATCATCAGGGACAACGACATTAAGAGTGTAACGATCGTTCGCATGGAAGTGCCGTGCTGCGGCGGACTGCAGCGAGCTGCAGAGATCGCACTGCAGGCCAGCGGCAAGTTCATCCCATGGCAGGTCGTTACGATTTCGAGAGACGGCAGAGTGCTGGATTAGGGGACGATAGTGGG
>JAFOIR010000347.1 GCA_017420625.1 Bacillota bacterium | reverse complement strand
CTGATCAAGGACGCCACCAGAAATATTTTCTATCAACAGGCGAGCCGTATCCGGGAGATACTGACTGATCATCATTTTAAAGGAGAATTCTGGATCACCGAATGCGGGATCAGTGTCGTCAACAGGAATTATATTCAGGACAGCTGTTACCGCGGTGCGACGATGCTCGAACAGATGCTGGCAGGGAACAAACTGACAGATTCGATAGGAATTTTCTTTGGGTCGGATCTGATCGGTGCGTTTTCAGATTCAGCTGCCGAGATCTGCGGCAGCGGTGGGCTTTTAACTCGAAGCGGGATCCGAAAACCGATCTATTATGCTTATCGGTTCCTCAGACAGATGGGAGACAAAAGACTGCTGAATGCAGAAAAAGTCTCCGCCACCTGTTTTCATCCGGGAGATATTCGGATTGTCTGCTGGAACAGAAAGAACCTTGGGCTTCAGTACTATACGCAGCCGGAAGATTCGTTCCGTCTGGAACAGATCGAGCAGATAATGGACAATCTGGATCCGTATGTGATGGAACTGAAGATTGTCGGACTCGAAGAAGGAAAAAGATACAGGATTCGACAACGGGTCATGAACGAGGAAAGCGGCAGCGCACTTCATAAATGGATGAAGCTTGGCTGCAGTGAGACCCTGTCCCGTGATGATCTGGAATATCTCTACCAAACGTGCACCCCCGAGGTCTTGTCGGAAGAAAGGATCCTGGAAGGGGACCTCATGAGGATCTTTTTCCGCATGGCACCGAACGAAATGCGCATGATTCAAATCACCAAAGAGTGAAAGAATATTGAGTAACTACGCTCCCGGAACCCTCCGGGAGCTTTTTCCATCTTCTTTACCCACAAAGGGATAAACAATATGTTCACATCGACCATCCGGAAAACGGGAAAGTAGAACGAATTGTATAGAACTTTGAGATGAACGGGAAGGTAGACTTGACTGGATAGCGATACAATGAGAATAATAAAAAATGTTCGTAGACGTCTCGCTATGAACCAAGGAGGAAAGAATGGAAAAGTTAAAAGTTGGAATCATTGGCTGTGGCGGAATTGCCAATCAGAAACATCTGCCTTCACTGAAGGCAAACGCTGACAAATGTGAACTGGTCACTTTCTGCGATATCATCGAAGAACGTGCCGTTAAAGCATGCCAGGAATATGGTGCTCCCGGAGCCAAGGTCTATACCGACCATCAAGAACTCTTAAAGGATCCTGAGATCGATGTCGTCCATGTACTGACCCCGAACGTGGCTCATTGCGAGATCACTGTTCATGCCTTTGAAGCAGGCAAACATGTTCTTTGCGAAAAACCCATGGCTGCCAATACTGCTGATGCACAGAAGATGATGGATGCCTGGAGAAAGAGCGGCAAAAAGTTTACTATCGGATATCAGAATCGTTTCCGTCCTGAAGTCCAGAACCTGAAGAAAGCCTGTGAAGCCGGCGATCTTGGCGAGATCTATTATGGTAAAGCTCATGCGATTCGTCGCCGTGCAGTTCCTACCTGGGGTGTTTTCCCGAACAAAGCCCTTCAAGGCGGCGGACCTCTGATCGACATCGGAACCCATGCACTGGATATGACCCTGTGGTGCATGAATAACTACGAACCGGCTCGTGTTTCCGGCAGTGTTTTCTACAAACTTGGTCATCTGCAGCAGGCTACGGAGGGCAATATTTTCGGGCCCTGGGATCCGGAGACCTATGAGGTTGAAGACTCTGCAATGGGATTCATCGTTATGAAAGATGGCACCACCATCAACCTGGAAGCAGCTTGGGCGATCAACATGACCGACGCCAGAGAAGCTTCCACCACTCTGTGCGGAACCAAAGCCGGTGCTGAGATCTTCTCCGGTATGAGCTACTCCACCGACACACTGGTATACAATCGTGGACGCAATGGTCAGCTGATGGATGAGAAACTGACAGGCGGCGGTGCGATTGCTTACTTTGAGGGCGGTGCTTCTGCGCCTGGTGTTGTCGAAGCGGATCAGTGGTTAAGAGCGATCCTGGAAGACGGCGAGCCCGTTGTCAAACCCGAACAGGCATTTGTTGTTACTCAGATCCTTGAAGCCATCTACAAATCTGCCGAAACCGGTAAAGAGGTTGTTTTTGAATAATGTATACATACGATAGAAAAGGACCGAAACGTGGTATAGCGCTGTACAGCTATTCTGCTGAATTCGGACTTACCAAAAACCTGGAAGACTGCTTTGAAGATGTGCACGATATGGGAGCCCACGGAATCGAGATTCTAGCCAACACCCATATCGAGAATTATCCCTATCCTTCGGATGCATGGGTCGAGAACTGGCACAGACTCTGTGACAAGTATGAGATCGTTCCCGTGGAATATGGTCACTGGATCGATTCCCATGCGATCCGCGGTCGTGAGCTGACCACCGAAGAGAGCATTGAAATGCTTGAAAGAGATCTTCGGCTGGCACATCGTCTTGGGTTTACCGTCATGCGGACCAAGATGCCTGTCATCAACGAAAAGCTGGAACCGGTTACCAACTGGAGAGAGATCATCAAAGGCGCTCTGCCGCTGGCGGAAAAGCTGAATATCCGGATGTGCCCGGAGATTCATACTCCTTCCAACCTGAAGGGCGAGATGGTCGCGGAATACGTCAAGTTTATTGAAGAAACCGGTACAAAGTATTTTGGCCTGAATATCGACTTTTCTGTTTTCCGTACGGTTTTTGCCGAAGGAGAATGGAAAGATCCGGCATTTACTCCGAACGTACCGGAGGATATTATCCCGCTTCTTCCATATGTTTACTGCTGCCATGCCAAGTTCATCAACATGAGCGATACCTTCGAAGAAACCACGATTCCTTATCCTGAGATCGTAAAAGTACTTAAGGATAATGGCTGGGACGGTTATCTGCTTTCTGAATATGAAGGTGCTGATAAATATGACGATGGCTATGAGGTCGGCCAGACACTGCGTAAGCAGCATATCATGCTGAAAAACCTGATCGGTGACTAAGGAGGAGAAGACGATGGAAAAACAAGTCATTCAATCAGTCGGATTCCGAAACATCAAAGAAAACGGTGAGATCACCGGATTTCAGTTCAAGATCCGTCTTCCTTACTATCGCGGAGTTTATCTTTCTCAGTTGATGCCTGGCACGCTTTATGTCGACGGCGAAAAGTTCGAGAAAGAAGAGATCACCTGGGTATTGAAAGGTGAAGAGTTTACGCTGGATGAAATGAAGGAAGACTTCAGAACACACTGGTCTCCTCAGGATCTGATGGTTTTAAAAGTGAAGAAACCCGGCGGCCTTGTACAGGGCTACCATGATCTGAAGTACGGTTATTGCTTTACTTCCAGTTATATGCCGCCTTTCCTGCAGTCTATGCTGGATCCGGACAAAGAAAGTATGGTTTTCCTGCCTGAATTCGGAAAGCATGTTAATTCCCGCCGGTTGTTAATTGTCTGATAAGGACATCTTTATAAGAAAATAGCATCTCAGACTTTCATAGCGAGACAGCTTCGGCTGCCTCGCTGTTTTTTTTGTTTCGCACAGTCCAATGTACAAAACGTTCGAATAACGGAAAAAGCTGATCTGAATAGCACAAATTGCAAAGAAATTTCACCCGGGCAGAAAAGAGCAGAGATCAGCTGTTTGTTACAATATATTCGATGAATACTTTATTAACGGAAGGATACGAAAATGGCAGAGAACAAAAAAGCACCAAAAGACTTTATGAAGAAAAAGATGTACGATGTGACGATTACTCTTGATCCTCAGGATCTGCCCGAAGATCAGCAGAAAAAGAAAATCAAAAACGTCGGATTGATCGGGGAATTTTTGTTTTATCGCAGCAACCTGAAGGATCATACGGACGAAGTAGGCATGGTCGAGCAGGATCAGATGTATCCACCAGCCAGCTATGAAGAAGGAATGTCCTCCATCGCCGGGCGCTATTATGAAGAAATGTCCTGGAACAGGAGCAAAGGTGTTTATGAGATTACACTGCGGCTTCCTGCAGGTGTTTATGCTTATGGTTTTGTGATCAACGGTGAACTGGTCGAAGCGAAGATGGAAAATCCGCTGGCAATGGAGAACCTGATGACAAAGGACGGTGCTTTTCACAGTCTCAAAGAAGAAACACCCTGGATCCTGGACCCGAAGAATATGCCCTATGCTCCAACAAAAGACGGTTACCAGCTGAAAAGTGAACTGTATGTCGGTTCACCGGAAGAAGTGCCGCAGCTTCCGGCGAGAGACCCGAAAGTCAAAGGTACGCTGACTTATATCAGTTATGATGATATCCTCGGCGAAGTTCGTACTTTGGGTGTCTATCTTCCGGCAGGATATGACCGTAATGGTGAATATCCGCTCATCCTGGCTTCTCACGGAGGAGCTGGAAATGAAGTGGATTGGTTCAGTCAGGGAGGCCTTGCCAACATCATGGATAACCTGATCGCAGGCAAACAAACGGAACCGGCCATCGTTGTTACGATGAATAATTCAGTCTATGACTGGGATTTCGCCATGATCGACCAGAACGTGATCCAATGTATCCTGCCGCTGCTAAGGCAGCTTTTTGCGGTGACAGATGATCCGATGCGGATGGCCTATTGCGGTCTTTCTTTGGGTAGTATGACCGCCATGTACACCTACATGCATCATCCGGAGCTGTTCCATTACTTTGGTGCCTTCTCCGGAGGTTTTGCCGGAGGGGAAGGTTTTACACTCGAAAATCCTCTTCTGAAGGATGTCAAACTGCTGATCGGATCAGGCGAAGAAGATTTTGCCTATAACGACCATCCCATCGGGATTCCGGCGACTATGCGCGCACTGAAAGAAAAAGGATTGCCCTTTGTCTCCTATTTTGTTCCGGGTTCTCACGACTGGTATACATGGGGAGCACTATTTGAGTATTTTGCACAGTCTGTGCTCTGGAAATAACAGCAAGTGAAAGGATAACAAAATCATGTGTCAGGAAAACGCGGTGGTTTATCCACCCTTGTCAGAGAGGGAATTAAACGGGGCGAAAATCGCAAAAAAAGCAGCAAAAGAAGGTATGGTGCTGCTGGATAACCATGAAAATATTCTACCGCTGACACCCGGACCGATCTGTCTGTTTGGCAACGGTGCTGTCCGGACGATCAGGGGAGGAACCGGTTCAAGAGATCCGTTCAACGGCGGTCTGCTCGGCGGGGGAGACGTTAACGTAGATCTTTCCCCCCGATATCATATTCAATTGATTCCCGCACTAAAAAAACTTGGTTTTTCTATCGCAAATGAGGAGTATCTGAAGGAAATCGGAAAGCGATATGATGCCGCCTACAGAAATCAGACAGAACGGGTTATGTCAACGTTTGTCTATCCGGAGGAAGCTCTGTCAGAAAAGAACGTCCGGCAAATGGCGGAAGACATACAAACGGCGATTCTGGTGATTTCAAGAAACTCGGGAGAAGGGCATGACCGCAAACTGGAAAACGATTATGATCTCTCATCAGTGGAAAAAGAAAATGCGGCATTGATTCGCCGGTATTTCCCTCGAATGATCGTCTTACTGAATGTCGGTGGGCCAATCAGTGTTTCGGATCTTCGATCTCTTAAGGCAGATGCGATTCTGCTGATGGGACAGTGCGGACAGGAATGCGGTGAAGCGGCGGCCGAAGTTCTAAGTGGAATCACGAATCCCTCCGGAAAACTGACCACGACATGGGCAGAGGTCTATGATGATTATCCCAGCGCATCGACTTATCTGACGGATGTGAATACTTCTTTATATAAGGAAGGAATCTATGTAGGCTACCGGAGCTTTTCGACTTTTGGCAAGAAGCCCGGGTTTGCCTTTGGTTATGGACTCTCCTACACGAGCTTTTCACTGGAAACGAAAGAAGTAACGGTCAAGGAAAACTGTCTGTGTGCCCGGGTACAGGTAAAAAACACCGGCAAGACTGCAGGGAAAGAAGTCGTGCAGCTGTATGTTTCGGCACCTTCTACGGAACTGGATATGCCGTATATTGAACTGCGCGGATTTGAGAAGTCAGAACTTCTGGAACCCGGAGAAGCACAGGATGTGGTGATACATGTTCCGTTGACCGATCTGGCCTCCTTTAGTGAAGCTGCGTCAGCCTATATCCTGTCGAAAGGATATTATATTATTCGAATCGGAAATGCTTCGAATTCTCTTCAGGCAGTGGCTGCCGTTCTGATAGAAGAAACCATAAAGACGGTACTGACTCTTCCGGTAATGCCGCTCAGGGAATCACTTGACGAATGGATCGGGCCTAAAGGAAATAATTATCAGGACGAAGCAAAAACACTGCAGATACTGCGGCCGGATCAGCCGTTTTCCTGCGAAGACCGCCGTTCCCGGTATGCGGATCATCAGATAACGACCTGGACACAGGATCCGCATTACCGTCCCATCCTTTCTTACGAACAGGTATCCTGCACAGAGAAAAAAACGTATTCCTATGAAGATCTTGTCAGGGACAGGATCCTGCCGGAAGCATTTATTGCTCAACTGACCGAAGAGGAACTTTCCACTTTTGTGTGCGGGTCCGGATGGGGCGTGGAGGATGATTCTCATCCTATTATTGGCGCCAATTCAGAATCCGTGCCTGGTGCGGCAGGAGAAACGACTCATTCTTTGGCGGATAAGTACGGAATTCCTTCATTGATCATGGCGGACGGGCCGGCAGGAGTCAGAATCACACAGACTTTCGAAGCCGATAATACCATTACAGGCAATAAACAGACGGTTTATCATTATTGTATTGCATGGCCAATCGGAACCCATCTGGCGCAGAGCTTTGACCGCAAACTGGTACAGGAAGTCGGCGAAGGCATGAATGCAGATCTGAAGGCAATGAATATTGATATTTTACTGGGTCCCGGTGTCAATATACATCGTAATCCTCTTTGTGGAAGGAATTTTGAATACTTTTCAGAAGATCCGCTCCTGGCAGGAGAGATGGCCGCTGCCGTTACCCTGGGTATCCAAAAAGATCATACAGCTGCTGCCTGTATTAAACATTATGCGCTGAATAATCAGGAAACGAACCGCTATGCTAATAATTCGGTTGCCTCTGAGCGCGCGATCCGTGAGATTTATCTGGAGCCTTTCCGCATCGCTGTCAGAAAATCGGATCCCATGTCTATTATGACATCCTATAACCTGGTCAACGGAGTTCCGACAGCGGATGATTATGATCTGTGTACCAACCTGGCTCGCGGCGAGTGGGGATTCGACGGCCTGATCATGACAGACTGGAACGGAGGAAGCAGCACGCCGTCCAAGTCGATGCATGCAGGCAACGATTTGATAACCCCGGGCGGTTTTGAGAAAACCTTAGAGATCCTGACCCATGTGAAGAAGGTTGAGCCGGAGTTTGAAAAGAACGGAGAGATCAAAAAGTACCGTATTTCCATTCCATTCGCTGAAGTATATCTGATGCTCTGGCATACCTATGTTCCGTCCGAACGAGGTGATGTATTCCTTCGTGCTCCGCTGGGGGAAGGATATATCGCGGAAGAAAAAGATGGACTTATTCTGGTCAACGGCGAAAAGATCTACTATGAAGCAAGTCCGGTATTCGAAGCAATCAGGAACCGGGAGCATTTTACCCCGATGAAATCAGCGGTGAATTCGCGGATCGCCTTCCTGGAGGATGAAGGAAGAACCATCGTGTACAAGGCCGAAGATCATTTTGAGCAGACGATCTGCAAAGGAGATCTTCAGCGGTGTGCCATGCATATTCTGCGAGTAATGAAGAGACTGAATAAACATCTCAGGTGAAATAGTTATGAGAGAAGAGAGACTTCCGCTGGATTATATACTGACGCATCAGGATATTGACCTTCCTGCTTCTTTGGAAGAGGTGAGGATACTGATGGTAGTCGACGGAAACTGCCAGGTGATTAAGGATTCCGGTAAACTGACTTTACATAAATCCGATTACCTGTTGATCAACGTTATGGAAGAAGTAAGCTTGGTTCTGAAGCCAGGTTCCTATGTAGCTGTTCTTTCTTTGCCTTATTTTGAACTGCTTAGAGCGGCAAATCGGATTTCCGTACGTTTTGATTTGTGCAGTCTTGATGGAAAACAGGGTAAGTATAGCGAAATGTTCTTCATGCTCCAGGGACTATTAATGTGTTTTGTCGGCGATATCCATGAGGAGAGGCTGAAAGCAATGGGTCTTTATTATCTGATCCTGCAGAATCTGGTGTCCAATTATTCTCTGATTCCTCAGAAGGACAGCAGATCTGACGATCATGAAGAGAAGATCACACAGATCATGCAATATATCTGGGCAAACTACGGCCAGGAGATCAGTATGACAGAAATTGCGGAAAGGGTATTCCTTTCTCGTTCTGTCGCATCCCGCCTGTTCAAGCAGACAACAGGAGAAAACTTTCCTGACTATCTGAAAAAACTTCGGCTTTCATCCGTCAAAAGAGCACTTGAGCAGACGGATCTTTCTATCACACAGATTGCGCTTGAAAGCGGCTTCTCTTCTCCTTCAGTACTGAACCGGACCTTCCGGGAGAGTCTCGGTGTATCGCCTACCGATTATCGTAAAGCGTATAAAGACAATCAGAAGCAAAACACGGAAGAGGAAGCGGATCGCCGAAAGGTACTGGAGATTCTTCAGGCAGATATGGAATTACAAAGATTCGGTAATGAAGAGATCCACGCTGAAACCATCTCTCTGGAAGATGCAGTTCCCTGGAAACCATGGAAAAACCGCCTTCTGAATGTAGGCAGTTGCTCGTCGCTTCTTTCTGCCCGAATGCAGCAGCAGATCGCATTTTTGATCGAACGTCTGAATATTGAATATATTCGTGTATGGAATCCGTTTTCTCAGGACATGATGATCATGGGTGAAGAAAAAGACCAGTATAATTTTACAAATCTGGATGAAATACTGGATTTTTGCGTCGATCATCACGTTAAGGTCTTTCTTGATCTGACACCTCGAAGAGAACGAAATATGGCGAATGAGAAAAGAGAGATCAGCGCTACTTCCAGCCGTGATCACTTTAAAACACTGGACGAATGGCTGCAAGCAGTACAGGCGATCGTCCGCCATCTTAAAAGCCGTTATCAGGAACAAACAGTCAGCAGATGGATCATTGAAATGACATTCTCTCTGAATGATATTCCGTATTATTCTAATTCCGAGTATTCCACCGTATCTGCCTGGAATCAGACACGAAGAGTCATCAAAGAAATTCTCCCGGAGATCCGGCTTGCCGCGCCTGGTTATATCATGCAGCAGGATCCGGAATTGAATGAGGAACAGATCCGATCATTTCTCGCAATGTGTGAGCATCATCCTGACGTGTTTACATCCCTTCATTTCCCGTATTTTTTGAATGGAAAGAATTTTTATCACCAATCGCTCGTGAAAGATCCGAACCGAAACTTTTTTTCCCAGCAGGTATCCCGGATCCGCAATATATTGCATAACAGTGATTTCTCCGGAGAGTTTTTTGTTACGGAATGTGGAATCAGCGTAGTCAATCGAAATTATATTCAGGATAGCTGCTATCGTGGCACGACCATGCTGAACATGATGTTGGAAAACCGGGATCTCGCCGATTCCATTGGTGTTTTTTACGGGTCAGATCTGATAGGTGCTTTCTCTGATTCGATGGCGACTGTTTGCGGAAGCGGAGGATTATTAGCCAGAAATGGGATTCGAAAACCGGTTTATTATGCTTACCGTTTTCTTCATCATCTTGGAAATTATAAACTGCTGACAAGCGAACACTGCGCTGCATCCTGTTTCCATTCGGGAGATATTCGAATAGTCTGCCTGAACCGGAAAAACCTGGGACCATGGTACTTTACCCGGGAAGAAGACTCTTTCCGACCGGAAGAGATCGGGCAGATAATGGAAAACATGGATTCTTATCTGATGGAACTGAAAATACAAGGTCTTGAAAAAGGTGAAAAGTACCGGATCCGGCAGAGGATCATGAATGAAGAAACTGGCAGTGTCCTGCATAAATGGAGAAAACTCGGTGCTCCCGCTATACTCAGCAGGGACGATCAGGAGTATTTGTATCAAACATGTATTCCTGAGGTCATTTCAGAAGAGAGAACAGCAGAGGATGGAACCATCCAGATTACGTTTCGAATGGAGGCCAGCGAAATGAGAATGATCCAGATTTCGAAAGAATAATAATGATTGGTTATCCGAGCAGCACGGAACTGTGTGCAAAATGTGCTGTTTGAAATGCTGGATGCTTTTGAAAGCGAACAAAATACATAGAAGATAGAAGCGTATTGAAATGCTGATTAAGGCGGAATAGGTTAAAATCAAGATACAAATTATTCTGTGACCATCTATCTTCAGATCAAGGAGGAAACATGAAAAAAGAGAAAAGGGCTGTACCGGCAGCATCCAATCTTCCCAAGAATGGATACCGGTACGGCGGAGGACTGAAAAATGTACCTCATAACCTGGCATTGGATATAAAACGCAATACCGTTGTGTATATCCTGCTTATCTTAATTTTGGCATACTTCGCGATCTTCAACTATGCTCCTATGGTTGGACTTCTGATGGCATTCGAGAAATTCTCTCCCGTCAAAGGTCTATTTGGGAGCAAGTGGGTCGGCCTCAAAAACTTCAGGGACTTTTTTACCGGACCTTATGTCGGACGACTGATCCGGAACACAGTGGCGATCGGCGTTCTGGACCTGGTGATCAACTTCCCGGCACCTATCATCTTCGCTCTGATTCTGAATGAGATCCACCAGAAGGCTTTCAAAAAAGGGATCCAGACCATCAGTTATATGCCCTACTTTATCTCAGCTGTCGTCGCCTGTGGTCTGGTCGTGGATTTCACAGAAGCTGGCGGAGCGATCTCTGTCTTGGTATCCAAATTCACAGGAACGGCCTCTGAGAATCTCCTGAATCAGAAGAATAATTTCTGGCTGATCTATGTTCTTCAGAATATGTGGCAGGGGCTCGGCTATGGTTCGATCATCTATCTCTCAGCGCTTAGTTCTGTTGACCAGGAACTGTATGAAGCAGCCTACGTCGATGGAGCAGGCCGCTGGAAACAAATGATCCATGTCACGCTTCCAAGCATCACTCCCATGATCATTATGATGCTGATCCTCCGAATGGGCGCAGTCTTCTCTGTCGGTGCAGACAAGATCCTTCTTCTTTACGGCCCGGCGAACTACCAATATTCGGATGTCATCAACACCTATGTTTACCGCATGGGTATCGTCCAGATGGAATATGGCCCTTCTGCTGCGGTCGGTCTGTTCAACTCCGTGATCGGTACGATTATGCTGCTGACGACCAACAAGATCACGAAGAAACTGTCAGGTTCGTCCCTGTTCTGATCGGAGGAAAAAATGGAAACCCGTTTACATTATAAACCAACCGTTTCGAGAATCATTTTTATGATTTTCGCTGTAGCGATCCTTATTCTTATTGCCATAGCCTGCTTTCTTCCGATCTGGCATGTGATCATGGCATCGATCTCAGATCCCACTGAACTGAATGTTTCAAAAGGCCTGATCGTCAAACCGTTGAAAAAAGTCGATTTTACTGCATACAAAATGATTCTGCAGTATAAGAGTCTGTGGCAGGGATATCGAAACACCCTGATGTATATCGTTCTTTCCTGCGTCATCACAGGCGTTTTGACGGTCATTGCCGGATATGTCTTTTCCAGGACCCGTTTCTACTACCGCAATACGTTCATGCTGATCATTTCCTTTACCATGCTTTTCAACGGCGGCATGATCCCGACCTACATGGTGATCAAGAGCCTGGGCATGCTGGATACAGTCTGGGCGATCGTGATTCCGGGATCACTGAATGTTTTTAACATCATCCTGATGAGAACCTCCATGCAGGGTATCTCGGACGCCTTGGAAGAAGCAGCCAGACTGGACGGAGCTAACGATTTTGTCATTATGTTCCGGATCATTCTTCCACTGTGTAAGGCAACGTTTGCCGTTGTTATGCTGTTTACGATCGTTATGAAGTGGAATGACTATATGTCAGCCCTTCTGTATCTGCCTCAGAGAACGGATCTGTTTCCTCTGCAGATGGCTCTGCGTAAGATCCTGTATGAGACATCGAAGGAGATCACATCCGCTTCGGATGTCAATGCAACGTCCGTCTACGCTCGTTCGGTGGAATACGCGGCTATTGTCGTTTCCACTCTGCCGATCCTGTGTGTTTATCCCTTTGTCCAAAAGTACTTTGTCACCGGTATGACGGTCGGCGCTGTCAAAGCCTGACCTCGTATATTCACTTTTATTTTTCTTAAGGAGAAAAAACATGAAGGCAAAAAGAGTCCTTGCATTATTACTGGCTATGCTGATGGCCGTAAGCCTGCTCTCCGCATGCACCAAGCAGGAAGCTTCCCAGAATGAGAGCGCTGCAGAGGCTGAAGACGGAGAGATCACGGTTGAACCGCTGACCCTTCCGTTGACTGCGGAAAAGAAAGAACTGACTGTCTGGCTGCTCTACAGCGGTTCTATCATGTCTGATCTGAATGAGATCGAAGGCATTAAGAAGATGGAAGAGCTGACCAATGTTCATATCAACTGGATCCCGATCGAGCAGAATCAGGTTTCTGAAAAACTGGGCATCCTGCTTTCTTCCGGCACATATCCGGATATCATCTATCCTGGTATCAGTTATCCAGGCGGTGTAGAAAAAGGTGTTGCGGATGGGGTCATTTATCCTGATCATGACACTCTCATCAAGAAATACATGCCCAACTATCTGAATCTTCTCTCTCAGAGTGAAGAAGCTGCAAAAGAAGCCAAATCCGACAATGGTAAGATGTTGACCGTTAAGAACATCGTCGGTGAAGATTATAATGTAAAATCAGAAGGCACTTATCAGGGCGTAGCCTATCGGAAGGATATTCTTGATTCTATGGGAATTGAAGAGCCGAAGTCTATCGATGAGTGGCATGATGTTCTGGTGAAATGTAAAGAAGCCGGTATGGATACACCTTTCATGCTTAATACCAACGGCGGTTCCTTCCTGTCACTGGCCTGGGGCGCGGAAAGCATTGTCGATCAGGGTAATCCCTATCTGCAGGTAGATGGCAACAAGATCGTCGCCAGCGTTATGACGGATGGGTTTGGTGAATATCTGGATACCATGCGTGCCTGGTATGCGGAAGGACTGATCGATCCCAACTTCACTTCTTTCAACTACTATCTGGATACTCCCGGCAGTGTCGAGAACAATCAGCATGTTATGTACAGCCTGATCCTATCCGCTTTCACCGGCAACAATTATTTCCAGATGCACATGGTCAACAATGAGTCAGAATATCTGCAGCCTATCGTTCCTCCTTCCGCGATAGAAGGCGTGGAGACGGTTCAGGCCGGCCGTCGTGTTATCGCGAAAGATGAAGCGTATATCACCACTGCTTGCAAAGATCCTGTTCTGGCTGCCAAGTGGCTTGACTTCCAGTATTCCCAAGAGGGTGAGCTGCTGAACTGGTATGGTATTGAGGATGTTACCTACACAATGGACGCAGAAGGTCATCCACAGTTTACCGATCTGGTCCTTAAAAACGAAAAAGGCCTTCCTCCTTCACAGGTAATGGAACAGTATGCACTGAACTGGGGTAACTGCTGGCTTGGCAAACATAATACAGTCGCCTCTGAGAAAGTCGCAACGGCTGCTGCCGGCGGTTCCAACCAGCAGAAAGCGGCTGTTGATATCTGGAGTGCTCCCGCGAAGAACGTAGAAATTCCCATGGGCATCACCTTGACCGAAGAGGAGAATGATGAGATCTCTCAGAAGGTCACGGCTGTCAGGACCATGATCGAAGAGTATATGATCAAATACATCATCGGAACCGATAATACCGATTTCGAGACCTTTAAAGCCCAGCTTAACGAGTATGGCTACCAGGATATTATCGACACCTATCAGACTGCATTTGACCGTTATAATGCGCGATAAAATCATCTAAACGGAGGGTGGGGGCAACATAAGTTGCCCCTGCCTTTTTTCAAGTAAGCGTACAGGTATTTTTGATGTAAGGAGAATGTTATGAGCAAACTGGACAATGAGAGAGTAAAAGGCATCCTGAAGACTGATGGGATCCGATTTGTAAACGAAGACGGTGAGGAACTGATCCTGACCGGATGGGGAGCTGCCAACTGGCAGAACGTAGAAGGATTCATGATCGGATCTGCCCCGCTGCCCAGAGATAATTTTAAATTCATTCTTTTCCCCGGACCGGGAAAAGACCACAATCCTGAGCGCTGGACTTCCCGCCGCTTCGTATCCCAGCAGATCCGTGAACTCTGCGGCCAGAAATACCTTGATTCTTTCTGGGACCGTTGGGAAGAGAATCATCTGCGGGAAGAAGACATCAAGCTGATGGCGGACATGGGCTACAACTGCGTCCGGATCGTCCTCAACGCGAATGCTCTCCTGTATGAAGAGCCGGGCATCAACTTCAACGAAAAGGGTTTTGGACGTCTCGCAAATGTCATTGACTGGTGTGAAAAGTACCACATCTATGCCATCCTGGATATGCACGGTGTGATCGGCGGCAACAATGGTGCAACCGGCGACAGCCTCTTTTGCGAATATCCTTCCGTTTTTCTGGATGAGGAATCCACTGAGCGGCAGATCATCCTCTGGGAGGAGATCGTGCGTCGGTTCGGCAGCCGTTGGATCGTAGCCGGCTATGACCTGATCAACGAACCCGTTTCTTCTCCTGTCCAGCATGAATATATCCCGCTGCTTGTCAAATACTATGACGAATGCATAAGCCGGATCCGAAAGATAGATAAAGAGCATATCATCTTCCTGGAAGGTGCTAAATATGCCCGCGATTTCCGGATCTTCGACGATCATGAATATGATCCTGAATGTCATAACTGGGCGATTTCCATCCATCTGTATGGTGCAAGTCCGGAGATCAAGGATCTGTATCCCTGGCTGCTCAAACGGGATGAACTGAATGTTCCACTGTGGCTGGGTGAATGCGGTGCCGGTCCTGATGCGGATGCTGTGTTCTATGACATTTGTGAACATCTGCATGTTTCCTATACCCCCTGGGGCTGGAAAACAGCCAGAGATCCTAAATCTCCTATACCCGCTCATGGTCCGGTCAATCACCTGGTTCCGGAAGGCTGGGAAAAGATCCAGAAGTATCAGATGGTAGGACCGCGTCCTTCCTATGAAGAATGTATCCGCATTATGGATGCGTTCATCGAATCCACTAAACTAAGTAACTGTGTCATCAATTGGGATGGTCCTCGTACATCTAAAAAGATTCCGGACATTGATCTGTCTGGCGTTGCCTACGACATGTGGGATGAGAACGGCAAACGGTATTACGGTAACTGGGAGTTTTCCAACTATCTGAACTTCCGTCTGGAAGATCATACCAAACTGGTGTGGGCGACTGACAAGACCTTGCCATACCCTAAGTTTGCATGGTATGATGAT
>JAFOIR010000346.1 GCA_017420625.1 Bacillota bacterium | reverse complement strand
GAGGACCTTGGTTATCCGACCATCGTGCTCAACAACAGCGAGTTCAGCAAGATCGACGGCAGCCTGACCTGCCTGTCGCTGAGATTTTAATCTGACACTGATAATTTAGGAAATCACAGCCTTGCATCTGCAACGCTTTGTGTTATAATAGGCGTTGCAGGCGTGGGGCCTTAGCTCAGCTGGGAGAGCGCGTGGTTCGCAATCACGAGGTCAGGGGTTCGATCCCCCTATGTTCCACCATGTACGGAACGTTGAAATTTCAACGTTCCTTCGTCTTTTTTGGAATGGATTTTCAGATAGGTTACTGCATTTTGGTAACAGTTTTGGTAACACTTTTTGTTTTTTGCGCAATTTCTTGCGACTTTTTGGTAACACTGCCGCCTCTGAGTGCGGCAGAAATGGTTGATGGATCAGGCAGTCCGTCCCGCCTTCCGTAGTAGGATTTCATAATGACTGCCGGCGTATTTCCGGCCAGATTCGCGATCTGGGCCAGTGTAAGATCGGAATGATCTACCATCGCAGTGATCCAGGTTTTGCGGAACACATACATGCGATGGTCGGGAAGACCTGCTTTTCTGCACATTTTTTTCATGCAGCGGTTCGCATGGCTGTAATCCACAGGATGATTATTGATAGAAAACAGATGGTCCGATTCTATGCCAAGTTCTTTCTTGACACGCTTCACTTCATCAAGGATGGCAAGAGCTTCATCCGTCAGTGGAACCACTCGTGAGATCTTGTAATTCTTCAGCCAGTTCTTAATCTTATAGACCTTCTCCCCGGTTTCCGGGTCTATCGAGTCTTCTGAATAAGCATAGAATCTTCTCACATGCAGGCCGTCTTTCATGACATCCTTGTGCTTCAGTTCAAGCAGCTCACCGATCCTCAGTCCGACTTCCCTCTCAAAGAGGAACATCAGATATGTCAGCGGACGTTCGGTCTGCTTGTCATTCATCAGATCTCTTGCAGCGACTTCTATCTTTGCCAGTTCCTCATCTGTCAGAGTGATGATTCCTTCCTGATTATCGTCTTCGTCCTCTTCCGAGTTTGCTGCCTTTTCCTTTGCCTTTCTGGCTTTCATTCCCTCGATCTTTGTGTTTCTGGACACGTTATACTGCACGATATCGCGCGCGATAGCCTTGTCCAGTATCTCATTCACGATAGCCTTGACATTGTAGAAATGTCCAACCTTGCATCCTGGCTTTCCGTCGGTCCCATTGAGCAACCGCAATGCCCATGTTTTGATAATATCGACGTTCAGTTCCTTGATCGGCGTATCTACAAGCTGCTCACAAGGTTCGATGTCGTTGCGCCATTTTGATTCGATCGATATGATCGTACTTGCCTCCTGAAGCTGCTTTTTCTCCTCAAGCCAGATCGGATACAGCGACCTGATGGTTACGGTTTCGAGGACCTTTTTCGTGCCTTCGACTCCGAAATAGTTCAGATTCAGAGCACGCTCCATGTCTTCAAGATAGGTCTTCGCAATCGCTTTCTTCTTCCCATCTGGTGTTGTGATTTTCGTACGCCATCTGCCGTCGGAGCTCTGCGTGATCGGCGCTGTATGGACTTTGCTGAACATTGCCTGCAGTTCATCCCGTTTCTTTTCTTCTTCAGTTTTTTTCGCTTTCATTATCACCTCCCTTGCCTGTGTCTCCGTAATTATACCATCTTCAACCATTCCCTGTAACTCCGGTCTTAAACTCCAATCTATTTTTTTCATAGCTTTCCCCTTTAAAATTCAAAACCCCTGTGAGAAATGGATTCCCACAAGGGTGTCTCGATACCGTATTCTTTTTATCTTGTTTCGTGCTCCTGCTTCTTTGTTTTCCGCCTCTGATCCTTGCCCCGAGCGGCGTATTCTCTGGTCACATCCTTCCGGATCTGCTCCGCCCGGTCCAGGATCTGACTGGCGGTTTTCTTATCCGTTCGAAGCGTTTTGATTTCCGCCGTCAGGCTGTCCCGCATTTGCCGAAGCCCGGTGAGCTCATCCTGGTCATGACATCTTCGCATCCTGTTGCGGATCTTCTGCCGTTCATCGCAAAGGCTGGTGATGCGTTCATCGCATCTGTCGATCAGTGCTTTCACGTCATCTTCTGTGCTGAGATGTTCTCTGGCCAGGAGCCGTGCATGCCGGGAATATTCGTCGCATTTGCGCATCGCCGCTTTCATTTCAGGTGTCATCGGCTGATAATGATTTCGCTTCGGCCGGTAGCCGAGAAGATACAGATAGTGCAGATACAAAGCGAACAATCCTGTGATCTTCTGCTTTGGTTTCGGGCTTCGTGTATGGATCCTCTTTGGCTGAAATCTCATGCCGTTCCCATACATGAACCGGTAATAGTTTTCTCTGGTGCTGAGGTCATTTTCACAGACCCTCGCATAGATCTTCTGCGGTTCATAATCTGCGCCGAGCTGATAAAGTCTTGTAGGTCTGCCGCCATAAACAGAACAGATCACCGGGTATTTCCGGTTTGCGTCCTCCCGGATCCGGTAGCCCTTCTTCCGGAGAACAGCCTCGAACATCTCAATATTTGTACTCGCGGAGACTGCATCATCGATTGCCCAGCGCATCAGATTGTATCTGGTCGCTTCGCCGTTTTTCTCCGCGAAATAGATCTGCCGCGGCGTTCTGCCTCCCGGTCGTTCAATCACGGACAGTTCGTGCTCCCTGCATAGTTCATCGGAAGTCTGCCGCAGCTTCCGGTAAGCAGCTTTGTTGTCATTGAACTTCTTTCCGTCAACGAAGGAGACAGAATTTACGATGAAATGATTGTGCAGATGCTCTTTGTCAAGATGTGTCGCGACCAGCACCTGATACCGGTCGCCCCAGAGCTTTTCGGCAAGTTCGACGCCGATCTGATGACACATCTGCGGCGTGACCTCGCCCGGTTTGAAGCTCTGATACGCATGATAGGCTACATTGCCTCCGGTCTTTCCGAAAGACTCCTTAACTGCCATCATCTCTTCAAAGGCGGTGTCTGCATCGCACCGGATGCCGGTGGTGAGATAGACTTTTTCATCACCGAATCCCGTTTTTTCTCCGTTGACTGCGTAGCCGATGGAGGCTTTCAGGTCATCATATTCTGTTTTCTCCGGATTCGAAGCATATTCCGTGACCCGTCTCAGACTGTCCTTGATCGGCCATATCTTAGTCGTTGCCATCTGATGATACTCCTTTCTTTCCTGCCTTTTTGACATCGTAGTTTGCCATCAGAAGCAGCCAGATCCGGTTCATGATGTCTCTGAGTTCCTGCAGCTCATGGATATATTTTTCCTGCAGTGCAGCGTCTTCACTTGGCACCAGTTCGCTCAACAGCCGGCGGAATTTCCGGTCAAGACTGACCATTTCTTCATAGATTTCTCTCTTCGGAAGCTCTTTTGGCTCATGCTCCATCGCCAGTTTCCGGAGATATTCTGATACTGTCAGGTTGCATCGTCCGGCGTTTTCGGTGATCGTTTTCTTCTCTGATTCCGTTACTCTGATGTTGATCCCTGTATTTCGTTCCCTCATTTTTTAACCTGCCTTTCCTATTAATTTGTTGTTCGATCGAATCAATTTCTGCCGGAAAGTTCCCGGGGTCATAGGGGCGGGAGGCCCCAATCCGGTGTATGGCCGGGGCCGGTTTACCGGGCCGGCTACACCGGCGGCGATACATCGCCTATGCTCGCTACATTCGTAGACATACTTTTCACGGCAATACATTTCGTGGCCATACCTCATGTGCGCTCACCGCCCTTTGCGAGAATTTGCTTCGCCTTCGCAACGGATTCATCCCAGGTCTCCTGCGGCTCTTCAACCGGAGCATTGTTCTCGGGCTCTGGTTGGTACGTCAGTGTCATCAGGCGTTCGCTGGCCGTACGCTTCTGTGTCATGGTGATGCCTGCCGGGTAGAAGACCGTGTAGTAGAACTTCGATATCTTCGCGCTGAGCATATTCGGCTGCATCTCTTT
>JAFOIR010000345.1 GCA_017420625.1 Bacillota bacterium | reverse complement strand
TCCCGATCCGTGAACGACTGAAGAAAGTAAGCTTTTGCACCTTCCAGCCACTCTCCGATCTTCACAAAATCTTCTTCTTCATGAAACTGTGCTACGCAAGTCGTGCGGAATTCATAACTCACGAGACCTTCCATCAGCATTTTCACACTTTCTCTTATCGGTCCCATATCAATCTGACAAAGCCCGGCTGTTAAAGCATACTTGTCGGGGCTGTTTTTGATGTCCATCGCCACATAGTCCAGCAAGCCCTCTTCCATCATCCTGCGCAGCATGTCCGGATGATTGCCGTTGGTATCCAGTTTGATGCTGTAACCCATCTGCTTCACCCGCTTCATCAGATCAGGAAGATTTTTCTGCAGACAGGGTTCACCGCCGGTAAACGCGACCCCATCCAGCAAACCCCTCCGCTTCTCAAGAAATGCAAAGAGTTCCTCTTCCTCCATAATGGGCGGCGCACTGCCGTCGACCAGTTCATAATTATGGCAGAAAGGACACCGCATATCGCATCCTCCGGTAAACACCGTGCAGGCGACATGCCCCGGAAAATCCAGGAGTGTCATCTTTTGTAATCCATGAATCTTCATTTATATATACCTCGTTAAATACCAGCAAGAATATGCAGATTTCGAATCTCCGGATCCTGAATCTGATCATTGACAGAATAGGCATGTTTTTCCAGATCCCCGCAGATCGCTTTTGTAAGTTCCTGTTCGATCAGCACATCGATCACATCAGCCGCAATGCCCTCGATCACATCATATTTTGCCTCCGCCATCTCTTCCTCATTGTCCGTTGTGATCAGGTATTCCAGGAGCTCTGCTTCCAGACTGAGAACGGGAAGCTCACGCATAGCCCGAAAGCTCCATTTATAATATGGTTCATAGACACGATTCAGAAGAAAAACTGTGTGCATCGTACTTTTGGCAAACTCGATCGCCGCCAGCTGCGCTGCGCCTTTTTCACCGTGTTTCAGGCAGCGCTGATAATTGTACTGTCCGGATTGAGCCATGATCAGCAGCTCTCCGGCCAGCTTTTTCAGTCGGATGTCTTCCGGATAATACTTAAGTCTCTCCCGGATCTTTGTCACTTCTCCAAGACCATCAAAAAAAACCTCACCGCCGGTAACTTCCGCAAGCGTTTGTTCAGGAAGGCTCAACCACTGTCCAACACTTAAAATTCCATCCGGCGAACCGATCTTCTCCTGAAAGAATTCGTCCATCCGCAGTACTCCATGCCTGGCTCCGCCGACAGGTCCGATCATGGATCTTTGATATCCCATGAACTCCTTTGGCAGCTTTGCATAAGCACGTTCCAGCAGGAATGCTGTTCTTCGGTCGATGATATCTTCTCCCGGCAGCAGCAGGCAGAATCCTGGTTCGAAATCATGATCTTCCGAGATTTCATCGTCATATCCGAGCACTTCCGATCCACTGCCGACAAGCCCCGCCGAGAGAAACGGCATTACTTCCGAAAACTGCTCCTTCAGCATGGGGAGTCCATGACTTTCAAAGTAAGCTCTGGATAATTCAAGTCCTTTCATAGATCTTCTTTGCCCTTTCCTTCATCTCTTCCGCTGCCAGAAAATAGCCGTAATATTCAAAACTCGGAGCACATTTTTCAAGCACAAAGGCATAATATCCTGCCTCTACGCTTTCCGGTTTCTCCTGAAGCAATTCATAAGCTTCGTCGACCAACGGCATAACATGGCTTTCCGCCTCCTCTGCCCCTAATTGCTGCTGCCAGGCATCTGCCATATTTAAATAGGTAATCGCCTGTTCCAGTTCTCCTCCCGGCACCTTCTTCATCTGCACCAGAGCCTTTTCATAGTAACGCATTGCCTCTTCGATCCGGTTCAGACTGACCAGAGTAAGCGCCATGTTGTTATAGAGTCCGCCAAGCAGCTGCGGTGAAGTGGATGCAATCCCCTCATAGACCTGCTCTGCCTTTCGGAACATCTCAAGCGAACGTTCCTCTTCTCCGAATGCATCCAACGCCGTTGCAATATTGACGTACGTCGTTCCGGAAGAAATCGTACCTTCAAAATCCAGTTCTCTCAGCAGTCGAAGTGCTTCCTGTGTCTGATGAAGGGTACTCTCCCGGTTGCCGGTTTTGCGAAAGTGTCCGATCAGCTCATTGACTACCATCAGTTCGCCGCGTTTATCATCAGAAAGACGTGCTTCTTCCAGCCAGTAGAGCAGGTGCTTTTCCGCACCGGCATAATCCCGACGGCTCATATATTCGTTCATCTTCTCCATAACACGGCGTTGATCGATCGGCGGCATAGGCATTGTCTCACTCCTCTCTGATTAGAAAAAAAGAGCGAAAACTTATTAAGCTTCGCTCTTTGTGACGGAGATGAAGAGATTTGAACTCTTGCGCCGCTATTAACGACCTACTCCCTTTCCAGGGGAGCCCCTTCAGCCACTTGGGTACATCTCCAAATGTCTGATTCCTCTTATGATCCGAGGATCAGTATTCAATTGACCGGTCGGTAAACCGGTGTACGGAAAGGGTGGGATTTGAACCCACGGCTCCTTTCGGAGACACTGGATTTCGAGGCCAGCTCCTTAAGCCACTCGGACACCTCTCCGAAAGACGCTTCCTTGAAACGTACTTTGGTATTATACCGAACGCTTTTATTTCTGTCAAGTCCTTTTTTTCATCATGCGAATCAAAGGCTGAATCCTGCCGCAGGCGCTGCCTGCTTGTCGGCTGTCTGATAAGCCATTTTCAGTCCCGTTGCACTCTTGTCGCTGGCAAGCTCTGAATTGATTGCACCACGGAAACCGGGATCTCTTTCATAGCGGCTGGAAAGAGCAGCGAATTTAGGCTCTTTGGCCAGTGACTGGGCGCGCTGATTAAAGGCATCTTTCGTAATCTGCGCACTTGCACTGGGAGCTGCTGCCAGGTCTCTGGCTGCCAGGATATTGGAAAGATGACCGGCAGATTTTCTGGGATCGCCTGTGCCTCTGGCGAGTGCCGCTGCAGACCGATTGATCTGGTACTGAGCGGCACGAACAGAATGAGCTCTTGCAGCTTTCACGGTCACATTGCCAAGCTGGATGACCTTTCCTTTTTCTGCAAGCGCAGAGAAAGATGCGAAAGCTGTTTTGTCATCCATTGTCCGGCGAAAAGCTGATCCCGGTTCCAGCAGTTTGGCTTTCTCCCGGGCGAGATCCTCCTTGCGGATCAGCGTGCCCGGGTTCCCTTTGGACAGTTCCGTTACTGCTGCACAGGTCGCACATCCGTCCATCGTCATACCTTTGGCCATTTCTCTCTTGGACTGAAGGAACCATTCCTTGGCTGTTAAGGCCTGCCCATTCAGTCGGGCCGGATCAAAAGACTGCGGCTCCACATGCCGGCCGTGTTTGACCGACTGAGCGCCTTGTGCCTGATTGATCTGCTGACAGTATGAGCCAAATTCATTTTCCGTAGTGAAATGTTTCAGTACAGTCATGGATTCCTTGAAAGCAGTCGGTTCTTTCTTTCCTCCGGCAATCCCGGTTCCGCCATTGATATAATTGCGGATCGAATCGACCATCTTCATGGATGTTCCGGAAAGCTCAATGCCTTTCTCAGCCTGACTCTTCGCGGCTTCCATCTGTTTGACCATCTC
>JAFOIR010000344.1 GCA_017420625.1 Bacillota bacterium | reverse complement strand
TGCGGCGTCGGCGGTCAGGGAACCGTCCTGGCCTCCCGCCTGATCTCCGCGGCTGCTATGAAAAAGGGACTGCCGGTCATGAGTGCCGAGACCATCGGTATGGCTCAGCGGGGCGGCAGTGTCTTCTCCCATTTACGAATCGGAGAAGGTATTTACAGTCCCATGATCGGGCCCGGAGAAGCAGACCTTATTCTGGCCTTCGAGCCGGCAGAAGCCGTCCGGATGATGCCCTATCTGAAGAAGGGCGGCCAGGTAGTCGTCTCCAGCCGGGCCGTCCAGCCTGTTACGGCTACACTCTCCGGTGCTTCCTATGACCCGCAGGTCATGCTGGACTATCTTGAGAAAAACGTGGATCATCTGATGATCATCGATGCGGATCAAGCGCTCAAGGCCGTAGGGTCCAGCAAAGTACTCAACCTGATTCTGCTGGGTGCTGCCATTCGCAGCGGTGCGCTGGGCTTCTCCAGAGAAGACATGCGCCAGGCGATCACAGACAGGATTCCGTCGAGATTTCATGAACTGAACTTCCGCGCACTCGATTATGTGCCGGAAGAAGAATAAACCAATACTCTGTTCTGGGAGGAAAATATGCAGATTTCAGCTTTACAGATCGAACAGGTCAACAAACAGATCGCTGCACTGGTTGGTGCAGGCAGCTTTTACGGCAAAAAACTGGCCGAGGCAGGCATCGATCATATTGACAGTGCCGAGGATTTTGAGAAGCTCCCCTTCTCGGAAAAAAGCGATCTTCGCGATGCCTATCCGCTCGGTCTCATGACTGCACCGGAAGAAGATATCGTCAGGATCCACTCATCTTCCGGTACCACCGGTCTTCCGGTCATCATCCCCTATACCGCTAAAGATGTCGAAGACTGGGCGATCATGTTCGCGCGCTGCTATGAATATGCAGGCATCACAAAAAAAGACCGCATCCACATCACCCCGGGATACGGCCTGTGGACAGCCGGAATCGGCTTCCAGAACGGCGCTGAAAGACTCGGAGCCATGGTCATTCCCATGGGACCGGGCAACACGGAAAAACAGCTCCAGATGATGCAGGACATGGGATCCACCGTCCTTTGTTCGACCTCTTCCTATGCGCTGCTTCTTTCTGAGGAGATCGAAAAACGCGGTCTGAAACCCAGGATCAAGCTGAAGAAGGGCATCATCGGTTCCGAGCGCTGGAGCGACAAAATGCGCCAGACGATCGCCGATTCCTTAGGCATCGAACTCTACGATATCTATGGCCTGACCGAGATCTACGGACCGGGTATCGGCATTAACTGCAAGTACAACACCGGTATGCATTACTGGGATGACTATCTGTATATTGAGATCATCGATCCTGTGACACTTAAACCTGTACCGGACGGTGAGATGGGCGAGATCGTCATCACCACCCTCGTGAAAGAAGGTGCGCCGCTCATCCGTTACCGCACGCATGATCTTTCGAAGATCATCCCGGGAGAGTGTCCCTGCGGTTCGAAGCATCCGCGCCTCGGTACCATCATGGGCCGTACAGACGATATGATGAAGATCAAGGGCGTCAACGTATTCCCGAGTCAGATCGAAGAGATCCTGCAGGGATTCCCGGAGGTCTCCAGCGAATATCAGATCCGTATCTCCCACCTGGACGGCAAGGATACCATGCGTATCTACGTCGAGACCAACGGTCATGTGGATTTCCTGGATCTGGCGAAGCGTATTGCTGCCAAAGTCAAGAGCGTGATCGGCTTTACACCGCTCGTGAAGGTCGTCGAAAACGGCCTGCTGCCAAGAAGTGAAAAGAAGACCAAACGCGTCATCGATGAAAGATACGATTAAAACAAGTTTTCTCACGAAAAAAGTCATCTGGTTCATTCCAGATGACTTTTTTAGCGTTATTTGAGCATACAGCTTTCTGTTCTATATTTTTACTCCTTCACTGATTCAGACTATCGATCAGATCCTTCAGCTGCTTAGAATTCATACGACCGTAGCTGACAAGTGAGCCGATCGGGATCTCAAGCATCATTTTTTTCATGGAGTCTCCCCCTCCTTCTCCCAGCGCATTGGATGCATTTGAAGATGCCATTACGGATGAACTCATCATCTGCCGCATAATCACAGAACCTTTAGGATGTTTCAGGAGCTGCCCGATGGTCGTCGTCTCTGTCACGGTAAAGGAGAGCAACGTGGTCCCTTCCACATGGACTGTTCCGGATACGAGGATGTTCCTGCTGCTGTCGCCGATTTCAATTTCAAACTCTCCGCTTTCCACGTACCAGTCTGAGCACTTGGGTTCATAGTATGCAAACGCTCTTTTGTCCAGTGTGAAACTGACTGTCTTGACTTCACCGGGTTCCAGTGCGACCTTCGTGAAATCACGCAGTTCCCGGACCGGACGGCGAACGGTACTTTCCCTGTCTGCCACATACAGCTGGACAACAGTTTTACCGGCATATTTTCCTGTATTTCTTACATCTACGCTGACGTTCAGGCTCTCCTGATCTGTCAGACTCTCTTTATCGATTTTCAGATTCTCATAAGAAAAACTCGTGTAGCTCAGTCCGTGGCCGAAGGGGAAGGTTACGGCCATTTTCTTCTTATCATAATATCGGTAGCCTACATAAATGCCTTCCGCGTAGGTGACGACACCTTCTTCTCCGGGGAAATTCAGGTAAGAAGGATTATCCTCGAGCCGAGCCGGCCAGGTTTCAGCCAGGTGTCCGCTGGGGTTCTTGATCCCGTAGAGCAGTTCCACGGCTGCTTTTCCTACCTGCTCTCCGCCCAGGTGCATCAGCAGGACGGCAGAAACTTTGTCCAGCCAGGGAAGCTCCATAACGCTGCCGCCGTGGAGGACCACGATGGTGTTCGCATTGACTGCAGCGACCGTTTTGATCAGCTCATTCTGGTTCTCGGGGATCTGAATGTGTTCCCGGTCCGCACCTTCTGTCTCATATGCATCCGGAAGGCCGGCAAAGATGACAACCGCTTCCGCTGATCTTGCGGCTTGAAGAGCTTCTTCGACCAGGGCAGGATCGCTGGTTTCACTAAGTACATCATAGCCTCGGGCATATGAGATGTCTTTTCCTTCCGCCGCTTCAAGAGCACCAACAGCGTGCGGAACATTGATATGACTGGAACCGCCGCCCTGGAAACGGGGTGTTTTCGCAAGTTCTCCGATAAAGGCAACACGGCCTGATCCGCTTAATGGCAGTGCGCCGTCATTTTTTAGAAGGACAGCACATTCTGCGCTGATTTCTTCGGAAAGATTCCTGCAGGCTACTCTGTCGATCGTCTCATTTCTCTGATTCTGCGTGGCTGTCAGAACAAACTTAAGGACACATTCCGCAGCTCTGTCCAGCGACTCTTCTGAAAGAGTTCCTTCCTTAACGGCTTTCACCAGTTCCTCACCAGTCGCGGTGGGGCCGCCGGGCATCTCCAGATCCAGGCCTGCCGCCACACCGGCAGCACGATTCTTGACAGCACCCCAGTCGGTCACGACCATACCGTCAAAACCCCACTCATCCCGCAGGATATCTGTCAGCAGTTTCTTGTTCTCAGAGCAGAATGTCCCGTTGACCGCGTTATAGGCAGCCATGATGCCGCGGGTCCTGCCTTTTTTTACCGCATTCTCGAAGGCCGGAAGATAGATCTCATGGAGCGTACGCTCATCCACCTGGGAATTTCCGGTCATTCGCATGGATTCCTGATTGTTGCAGGCAAAGTGTTTCACGCAGGCGGCGATACCTTCCGACTGAAGAGCCTGGATGTAGGCTGCGCCCATCTCCCCGGCTACCAGAGGATCTTCGGAGAAATACTCAAAGTTCCGGCCGCAGAGCGGACTGCGTTTGATGTTCATCCCGGGACCCAGCAGCATGCCGACATGTTCTGCCTGACATTCACGGCCAAGCGCTTTGCCGAGTTTTTTCATCACATCCCGGTCAAAGGAGGATGCCAGTGCAGAAGCGCTCGGATAGCAGACGGTAGGGATGCTCTCGTTGATTCCCAGGTGATCTCCTTCACCTTCCTGTTTTCTCAGTCCGTGAGGCCCGTCGCACATCATGACTGAACCAATGCCAAGGCGCTCAATGGCTTTCGTTTTCCAGAAATCACGGCCGGAACAAATCGCGGCTTTTTCTTCCAATGTCAGCTGATCCAGAATTTCTTTTGTATTCATTTCTATCCTCCTCTGCGGGCTTCCTTTTTGTTTTGTATGTCCATAGTTTACCAGAGTGACACGGATTCCTGTTAACGTATTTCACAGATATTTATCGCTATTCTATTATCATTTGCATTTTTCATATTTTTACGATATTATTCTTTGTTTCAGGATAGACAAAGGTTCCTTTCTCTGTTACGATAAAAGCAGCAAATTCAGAGGTGATGGCATGAATACCTGGAATTCCGGCAATATCTATCTGCCCTTCTTTCATGAACTGCTGACCTGCGGCCAGAATCTGTACAGTTGGGTCTTTGATCGTGATCTTCAGCTGATCGAGGACAACAGTCCGGACAGCGAGCGCTATAGCTTCCTGTTTTTATTAAAAGAGATGGGGCCTCGCCTGCTCGAACTTGGACTTACGGAGGCGAAGCCTGTTCTTGTCACCAATTCCCTTGGGGTTTTATGGCTTGCGGACTTTGAAAAAGATGATACCGAAGCTCTCTTTTGTGTCCATGTAGTTGGTCCGCTTCTGATCGATGCAGTATCGGAGGTGAAGCTTGACAAAGCCCTGGACAAAATGCAGATTCCGAACCGAATCAAATGGCAGGTCCAGGAAACAGTCCGGGAACTGCCGATACTCCCTTTCACACGAATGATTCAGTTCAGTCTGATGCTGCATTATACGATCAGCGGAGAGAAGATTACTACCAAGGATCTCCGGTTTCTGGACGAAGCATCTTCTGCAGATTCTCCTGTGGATCCCACAAGCCCGAGCTGGCAAAAGGGAGTCCGTGCATGGGAGCGTGAGCAGGAACTTCTGCGCCATGTTACGGAAGGAAATGAACTGGACACAAAACACCGTGACCGGCTCTCGCTTGGAATGCAGGTAGGAAAATTGGGCAGCGGTGACAACCTGCGCCAGATGAAAAATCAGCTGATCATCTTTACCGCCCTTTGTATGCGTGCAGCTCTGCGCGGCGGTATCCTGGCGGAAACTGCTTATGAACTGAGTGATCGCTATATCCAGGCAATCGAAGCCAGTACGCAGATTCCGGAAATCATTGAGATCAGCCGTGTCATGGAAGAAGATTTCACGCACCGTGTCCGCCTGGCGAAGGAAGCCGGCGGCATCTCCCCGCAGATTCAGCGCTGTCTGGACTATATCTCTTTCCATCGGCAGCAGAAAATCTCGGTTTCCGACCTTGCAGAACAGGCAGGTTATGCGGAAAACTATTTAATTGTAAAGTTTAAAGCAGAAACCGGGAAAACGATCAGTGAATACATCCGTACAGAAAAAATGGAATATGCGAAGAGCCTGCTCAAATCGACGGATGATCCCATTTCAGAGATCGCGGAGCGGTTGGGCTTCGCCACACAAAGTCACTTCGGCAAGCGCTTCCGGGACTATACCGGCTGCAGTCCCTCCGAATATCGGGAAAAAGCCGGATTTGATTTCGCGATATAACAAAAAAAGAATGCCGGTCTGCTCCAGTTGATGCAGACCGGCATTACCTGTTTACTTTCCCTCTATGAGTCCGTAGCAGAAATCTTCGAAGCCCAGGACTTTGTTATAGTCATCAAAACGAAATTCCTGGAAATCACTCGGATCGCGCAGCCAGTACAGATACATCCAGGGACCATCACCGCCATCTTCCAGGTTCTCGACCCGGGACTGGACCGTTCCACCCTTGATATAGTTCCAGAAGGTCTGCCACTGCTCATCGCTGAGCTCAATGGTGCCGGACACCGTGATATGTTTTTCCGTCAGCGGCCAGGTGTCGCCTTCGCGCTTTTCATGGTACATATAATGCTTCCCATCCTCCGCAAAGAAGCGGAACCGCTGATAATAAGGCGGAAATGTGGATCCGGAACGCGTGAAATAAAACTCCGTGAACTCCTGCTCCAATACATCTTCCCCAACAACATAGGCATTCTTTTGGGAAAGCTTGGGCAGAGACTCTATGATCTCTTCCTGGCTTGCAGAAGACTCTTTCGGCTCTTCCTGTTCGGTAGAGAACTTATCCGTGTTATCCGGAGCGGATGGCTTGGGATCAGACTTTCCGATCACCCCGGCCAAAAACAGTATCAGCGTAACCAAAACACCTAACAGAATAACGATCGCTGCTATCAGCATGACGAGCCTCCCTCTTTTTTTCGACTTATCCATTTTTATTCCTCCCAATATCCCTCGTAGGCCAAGAGGTTATCTTTCGGGATCCCGTTGATGATCCATCCTTCTTCCTCACTGCCGGTGACATAAAGCCGGTAGATCTTGTCGGAGTCATATGTACCGCAGTCGATGAAGGTTTGACCGTCCGAACGAAGAATATAGAAATCCGTATATTCAGGAACTGTCTCCACTTTGGATTCGGTCGCATCCTGGTTTTCAAAAGTTTCCGCTTCAAATGCGATCTGATTGGAGAAAGGAATGGAATTACCGTGATACTCAAACAGTCCCAGCATTTCCGGGATCCCGTCTTCCCCGACCCGGGCATAGCCCCGCAGATACAGTTCCTGGCTCATCGTCACAAAGTAGCTTACTTCGAAACATTCCGGATCCGGTGTGGAGAAATACTCCCGGCCACGCATCCAGTAAGCCATCCCTATTACTTTTCCCACCTCGGTCAAGGTCCCGTTTTCCACCGCAAAAACCGTGGTGTATTCATCCTTCAGCGCGTAAAGATAACGTTTCCCGTTTTTCTGTACCAGATAGTGAGACGTAAAAAACTCTCCGGATTCATGGATCGGCAGTTTCATGCCCCAAATGTCAGGGAACAACTTAGGGCTGACCCAGTTCAGATAATCATAAGTGACTTCATAGATGCCCGGCCGCAGGATATCAGCCCAGACCTCAAACGGCACCTGGAAGGCAAGTTTATTGTGCCCTATCCGGCCATTCTCATTTGCACTCAGCACCAGATAGAATTCGAAGCCGTGCGGGTAGACCATCCATGCGAAACTGCCGTCATCACGACAGCCGTCCACCGCTGCCTGCAAAATCGGAACCAGCTCTTCTTTCGATCCGTATCCGGTTTTCCACCAGCTATAAGGCTCCATCGCATCATAGATCCGGCTTCCCAGATCGGAAGTATCCGTCAGAAAATCATTCAGTGACAGCTTCTCTCCGCTGACCGGATCGATCGTATGTCCGTGTACTTCGTAGAAATCCGGCTCATATTCCCGATTGTAACGGTAAATATCTTCCACATAGCTGAACACCTGCGTATCGGCACGCCCGATCTTCATGCTGATCCAGCTTGTCAGATAAATAAATCTTTCTTCTGACTCTGTCTCCTGATAGGCTTTATGCCGAACAGCGCCTTCCGCGCGTTCTTTTTCACCGCGGGCTCTGGCTGCCTCGTTAAAGCGTTTGATCTCAGCTTCGAGGCCGGTGATCGATACCGGCAGATTCTGATCCGGAGCGATCTCGGCGAAGGAAATATCGGTCTCGACACCTCCTTCATAGGATGTATACCCATCCAGCTTGGTTTCTTCCTCTGTCAGGTTGATGCGGATCATGGCCGCCTCTTCCGCCTTCACGGATAAGGTGACCGGCTGGGAAGAAGAAAGAGAAGCAGAAGGTGTGAAGGCATCCTGCAGTGTGATGTCCTTCGTCCAGGAAGTAGGTTCGTCCATGCCTGAATCGCCTGTGGAAGACTGTGAACTTCCGGAATCGAATTTTCCTTCCGGCGGTTCGCCACTGGGTTTATCCGGTTTTTTAATGCAGCCGATCAGCAGTGCTGCACAGACGAAGAGTACGATCAAAAGAATCAAATAATGCTTCATAAATTGCCTCCTCTAAACATGGGAGCTGCAAAGCAACTCAGGGCGGGTTCCAACGTGTTGTTTCCGGGAAAAGCAGTGCCCCGCTTCTTAACGTTCGGGGTAACCTTCGAATCCCACGAGTTCATCCTTAGGATATCCGTTGATCTGCCAGCCTTCTTCCTCACTGCCCGTGATATACAGCCGGCACATCTGCGGTCCGGCATCGATCACTGCATCCACAAACGTTTCGCCGTCGCTGCGGCGGATATAGAGATCGCTGGATGAAGGAACCGTTCCTTTCTGACTCCTGACGGCATCCTGATCGGGGAAAATATCCGTTTCAAAATCGATCGCCGTCATGATAGGCTGGGCCACGCCGCGTACGTTCAGATAACCGTTCAGCACGAGAGTTCCGTCTTCCGCCATCCTGGCTTCTCCTTCAAGACCCAGACTCTGTTCAAAGACCAGGTCACAGCTAAGCGGCAGATGTTCCGGATCCGGCACCTCGGCATAGTGTTCGGTCCGGATCCCTCCAAAGAGCTGTCCCATCACGTAGCCGATCTTCTGTGCTGCCTGCCCGTTGACAGCAAACACGTCAGTCCTGGTCTCATCGGCTGCGTAAATATATAGGTTTCCATTCTTCTGGCCCAGATAGTATCGGATATACTTTGATCCGTCCTCACGAGTCGGCATGCTTACGCCGCAGGCCAGTTCCAGGTTCATGGACTGCACCGGGGTCACATAATCATAATCGATCTTCACAGCCTCTTCGCGCAGTATGCCTTCCAGTGCTGCGAAGGGGATCTCGGCCTTTACCAGATAATGTCCGTCCTTTGTTTCCATCACGATATCAAACTCGATCGCGGCCGGCCGGATCACCCAGGCAAAGCTTCCATCATCCCGGCAGCCTTCGATCGCTTCCTGAATCAACGGGACGATCTTTCCTTCATCCAGTTTCGTCCCATAGGGAAGACCATTGTCCATCCGCTCAAAGATCAGGCCGGGGAGCGCTTCAACAGAAGTAAAGAAATCATTCAGGGAGAGCACCTGCCCGGTCACCGGATCGATCGTATGTCCATGGACTTCATAAAAATCCGGCTCCTTCTCACGGTTGTACCGGTAAACTTCTTCGATATAGCTGAAAACTCTTGTGTCCGAGCGTCCGATCCTCATACTGATCCAGCTGATCAGATAGATGGATTCCATACTGAACAGTCCCTGGTAGGCCTTATGCCGCACAACCGCTTCTTCCAGTTCTTTCCCTGCACGTTCTTTTACGCGTTTGTTATAGGTTTCGATCTCGTCCGCAAGGCCCATAAATGTTCCGGTCACGGTACTGTAAGGATCGACTTCAGCATAGGTCGTTCGTGCTTCCAGGTTGCCCGGATCTACTTCAGTCTTCTCGCTTGTCAGGATGATAGGCATCGGAATGACATCTTCACAAAGTGGAACCAGTTCGACCTCACTTAGTTTCCGGCTGGCTGTCCACTCGCCGGTCAGCGGAATATCCTGTGTCCATCCCTGTTTTTTCGTGCCGGAGCTTTCGGACTCATCGTCCCCGCCTGGCCTGGCGGTCGATTCTGTCGGTATTTTAAAGGTGCAGCCTGTGATGAGCAGACACAGCACCAGCAGTATAATGAGCGGTGTATACAATTTCATTTCATCTCTCCGGAAAGTTTTTGCATTCTTACAGGAAATAGTATATCATAGACTCATCTATTCTCCAAGAGCAGGAGGGAAATATGCCTACCACTTATACACATTACCGCTTCGGACATGATGTCATGCGCCGCCTTAATCCAAGGTATCATCAGGTCATCGAATCCTATCAGGAGCTCTTTGATGCAGGACTGCACGGCCCGGATCTTTTATTCTACTACCATGCCCTCTCCGGAAACGATGTCATCCGGCTGGGAAACCAGCTGCACCGAGAGACCGGCCGTTCCTTCTTTGAACATGCCGGTGAGATCGTCAAGATGGGCACCTCCGGTGCTCATATCGCCTATGTGTTCGGGTTTCTCTGCCACTTTGCGCTGGACCGGACAGCCCACGCGTATATTGAAAAGTTCATCGAGGAAACCGGTGTTTCCCATTTTTCGATCGAAGCCGAGCTCGACCGTTATTTTCTCCTGAAGGACGGTAAAGATCCATTCCACGGACGCCTCACTTCCCATATCATCCCGCGGGAGAAAAATGCACGGGTGATCGCGGACTTCTATCCTCCGCTCTCTGACGGCTCCCCCATCACGCCCGAGATCATCCGGACGGCCATGAAGGAATTTATCCGCTATCTGGATCTTCTGATCTGCGGTTCGGATATCAAGCGAAATACGATCTACAAAGCGCTGGACCTGGCTCATCAGAAAGGTTTCAAAGATCTGATCTTCTGTAAAGAACCCATTCCCGCCTGTGAGAAGAGCAATCAGGATCTGGCCGCGATCTATGAGGCATCCATCGATGACGCCGTCCGGCTGATCCAGGAATACCCGGCGACGATCGCTGGCAAAAAGCCCTGGAACGAACTATATGATTATAACTTCGAAGGCGAACGGCTTTCAGATTGACATTTTTCTTACATTTATTATAATAAATCTATCTTTTTTTCACTGAGGAGGTTTCTCATGAAACAAGCTAATTCAAGCAAGTCCATCATCAAATTTGTGATCTTCCTGGTTGCATGTGCTGCGTTCATCGGGCTGGGATTCGCGACCGGCATTTTCTCCTCCTTCGGGAATGTGTTTCAGGGCATCAAACTGAACTGGTCTTCCCTGGTCAAACTGCTGGTCATGATCGCCCTTGTCCTCGCCATCGAGCACCTGGTGCTGTTCATTCTTGGACTGCTGAAACCGGAAAAAGGCCGTGCGCAGACCCTTCTAAGCCTGCTCACCAATGCGATTAAATATATTACCGCGATCGTGATCCTTTGCTGGGGTCTTTCCATCCTCGGTGCGAACGTCGGAACTATCGTAGCCGGCGTTGGGATCGTCACGTTGATCGTTGGCTTTGGTGCAAATTCGCTGATTGCGGATCTGGTCACCGGTATCTTCATGATCTTCGAGAATCAGTATAACGTCGGCGACTTCATTGAAGTCGGCGGTTTCCGCGGCAAAGTCACCAGCATCGGTATCCGGACCACCTGCCTGGAAGATGCCGGCGGCAACATCAAGATCGTCAACAATTCCGATATGAGCAACATTCTGAACCGTTCTGACCACACTTCCCGTGCCGTCTCTGTTATCGGGATCCCCTATGAGACCGATCTCGAAGCGCTGGAGGCCAAGCTGCCGGAAATGCTGATGGGTATGTATCAGCGTCATCAGGACATTTTCCTGGCTCCGCCCGTCTATCTTGGTGTGGATGAACTGGCCGATTCTTCCGTAAACCTGAAATTTGTGGTAGAAGTACATGATGCAAGCATCTATGCCGCCGGCCGTGCACTGAACCGTGAACTGTTCCTGTGCCTTAAGAAAGTTGGTGTCGAGGTACCTTTCCCGCAGGTCGATGTCCATCAGAAATAATCCTTTGGAGGCTATCCCATGTTAGATCCAAAGAAAAACTATACGGAGTTTACTCCTCCTTTGGAGGAGTTTCCGCCGCTGGAGGACAAGCCCTCTGCCATCGATGCGCCGGAATTTGCACCGCCTGAGTCAGAGTTTCCTTTTGTCGAGGATAAGCCTGCCAGGATCACTGCGCCGGAAATCACCGAACCGGGCCGCTTCCAGTGGGAAAATGACCGATCAGGCGAAGAGCACAAAACCTTCCGCCGTCCGAAATTCCTTCTTGGTGCGCAGATGCTCTCCGCTTTGCTGGTACTGGCAATGGCACTTGGCCTTTTCCACGGTGTGTCCGTTTCAGCCGATGATGAGCTGCCGGTACCTGCAGAGACTGTGGAAGAGTCTTCCGAGGAGCCTGTCGAAGAATCGAAGGAGATTTCCGAGCCTGCCGAGTCGAGCGAGCCTGTGGAAGAATCCAGCATGACCGAGGCAAGCGAGCCCTCTGAGGAATCCTCTCAGACGGAAGAATCCTCCGAACCTAGTGCAGAGGTTTCCGGTCCGCAGATCGCAGCTACCCTGACTTCCGCCGGATCCTCCCCCGGAGGTGAATCCAGCATCCAGGCGACCTTTGTCTTTGAACAGGCGGAAGGTGATGAGCGTG
>JAFOIR010000343.1 GCA_017420625.1 Bacillota bacterium | reverse complement strand
GAGGGGATCAGCATATGAGTTCTATTCTGATTAAAGATACAACCAGGGAAGAGCGAGAACGGATCGTAGCAGAATCGATCGGGAATATCAGCGGATTATGTGATGGCTGCTCAGCCGGTCTTGCGGAGATGTACCAGGATTATATCGATGGGAAGAAGGAAATTCGTGAGATCAATCAGGAATTTCGTGCCCGATACGAGTCCGGAGCCGGCACGCCGGAGAAAGGAACATGCGGATATGCGCTTTGATCCGGAAGGGATGAAGTCATGAGACTGTTTCATACCAGTAATATGGAAATCTGGGAACCGGATGTTGTCCGAGGACGAAAGAACGCAGACTTCGGACAGGGATTCTATCTGACGCCGGATCTTGACTTCGCCTGCTGATGGGCGGGCAGAGATGCCATTGTCAATGAATATGAATTTGATGAGAGTGGACTGCTGATCCACCGGTTTGCCCGGGATGAGGACTGGTTCCGCTATATCTTCGAAAACCGCCGGGCAAAAGACAGCCTGGCAGTGGATGTTGTGGTGGGACCGATCGCCAATGATACGATTTTTGAGACTTTTGGGGTGATCAGCAGTGGTTTTTAGAAACCGGAAGATGCCATGAAGCTGCTGATGATCGGACCGGAATTCACACAGATAGCAATCAAAACCGAGAAGGCAGTCCGTCAGCTTCATTGGATCCGATCGGAAAAGATCACCCGAATTGGCGCGGAGCAGCGTAAAGCGGAGCAGGATGCCTATGATGCAGCCTTTGCGGAAGTATTAAAGCAGATCCTGGGAGAATAACAAACGATAGATAGGACAGCACATAGTGAAGGAGGAGCAGATGAGACTGGGATTTTACAGTCCGGAGATCAAAGGTCAGGATGTTCATGAAGTTTTTGCGAAAGCAAGAGCCTATGGCTTTACGGAGGTCCAGTACAACTTCCTGACTTCGCACCAGGAAGAGATGCCGGCAGAGTTTTGGCCTGACGAACTGCAGCAGGTAGCCGGGGCGGCTAAAGAGCAGGGTATTCGCATTACCGCTGTCAACGGCACCTTTAACATGGTAGACAGTGATAAAGAGCGGCGTTCAGAATACGTACGCCGATTCCGCCTGATCTGTGAAGCAGCAGCGTATTTTAAGGCGCCGATCGTGACGCTTTGCACCGGATCGAAGAGTCCGGCAGGCATGTGGCGGTATTCTCCTGAGACTGCAAAGGAAGAGGTGTTTGAAGAGCTTCTTGAAACGACCGGAAAGATCATGCCCTGTGCGGCAGAATATGATTTGATTTTCGGCGTGGAGACGGAAGCCAGCAATGTGATCTTTACACCGGAACGCTGCCGCCGGTATCTGGATGAAATCCGTGATCCGCATCTTCGGGTGATCATGGACTGTGCGAATCTGTTCCCGGCCGGAAGCGCAAGAAAAGAAAACGTGGATGAAACGATCCGCCGCGCTTTTGCGCTGCTCGGAAAGGACGTCGTTCTGGCACACGGAAAAGATATCGCCGAGAGCGGAACCGTTTCCTTTGCCTCGCCCGGAATGGGAATCGTAAACTATGAACTTTTCTTTGAGCTTCTGAAGAAAATTCAATATGACGGAGGCCTGATTCTTCATGGTATCCACAATACCGCAGACTTTGAACCATGTGTCCGCATCATGCAGGAAAAAATGATGCTGGCGGGAGTGTAAATAATGTTTAACGAACATGATATCAGCCGTGATGCGCTCATGCTTCATGGACTTCTGGCTCACCAGGGCTACGATTGGTGGTGGCATTCCTTCACAGCGCAGGACGCACAAACCGGTGAAGATAAACCATTTTTCATCGAGTTTTTTGTGTGTAATCCAGCTCTGGCAGAAGATGAGCCTGTTTTAGGACAATTGCCTTCCAATCAGACAGAAGGGAAAAAGCCTTCCTACCTGATGGTAAAAGCCGGGACCTGGGGCGAAGATGCTTGTCAGCTGCATCGGTTTTTTGCCTGGAAAGATATCGTCATGCATGGCGAAGCACCATACCGGATCGAAGCGGCCGACTGTCTGGCATGTGAAACAGCGCTTAAAGGCAGTATTGCTGTTTCATCTGAAGAAGCGGCTGATCATCCTGAATGGATGTGCGATGCAGGTGAGATGAGCTGGGACCTTACGGTCGATAAACAGATTGCGTTCAATGTAGGATATGGGGCCAGCAAACCCCTTCGTGATATGGAAGCCTTCGCCATGTATTGGCATGCGGAAGGGATGAAGAGCGCTTACAGCGGAACCATCACATTCAATGGACGACGCTATAATGTCACACCGGAGAAAAGTTACGGTTATGCGGATAAGAACTGGGGAAGGGACTTTACTACCCCATGGGTCTGGCTGTCCTCCAACTGCCTGTTCAGCAAAAAGACAGGAAAACAGCTTGAAAACAGCGTTTTCGATATTGGAGGAGGAAGACCGAAGATTTATTTTGTTCCGCTGGATCGCCGTCTGCTGGGTGTTTTCTATTATGAAGGCAAAGAATATGACTTCAACTTTTCCAAACTTCATCTGATGGTGAAGACTGAGTTCTCCTTTGAAGAATTGGAAGAAGAAGTCATCTGGCATGTTCGTCAGGAGAATATCCATGCGGCCATGGAGACTACGATCCATTGTCTGAAAAAGGATATGCTGCTGATCAATTATGAAGCTCCTGACGGCAGCAAGCATCATAAGAGGCTGTGGAACGGCGGTAATGGCTGGGGTACAGTGAAACTGTTCGACCGACAGGGGAAAGAATGGAGCCTGGTCGATGAGGTGGAAGCAACCCACATCGGCTGTGAATACGGCGAATATGATCACGAAGATCAATATTAAAGAGAGGAATAGATATGGATCTTGGTTCGTTTATTCAAAGAGTTGAAAAACTATCGCTCATTTCGGTGATGGTCACCCAGCGGGGAGAAGTTCTGGCCAGGCACTATTGGGATGAGGATTGCCGGAGAAATGTGTATTCCGCATCCAAAAGCTTTACATCGGCAGCTGTCGGTATAGCGCAGAGAGAAGGTCTGCTTTCGATCGATGAAAAGCTGACAGATGCTTTCTGTGAGGACCTGCCGGTGGAGGTATCGGATCATCTGGCAGCTGCCACAGTAAGAGATCTTCTGACGATGCAGCTGGGACAGGAAAAACCGCTGCTGATGGGAGCCAATCGTCCCTTCTATGAGGAAGATGACTGGGTAAAGATGTCCCTTGCT
>JAFOIR010000038.1 GCA_017420625.1 Bacillota bacterium | reverse complement strand
TGCTGGCTCTTCTCTTTACTTCCAATGATGAACTGGCGCTGGCGGATCTGTATGAAACGGAAAAAGGTTTTTGGAGCCGGATCTTTGTTCCGGAGAGTATAGCCGAAGAGGAGATCACTCTGGGCGAAGGTACCGATTTTCCGCTTTCGGCAAAGATCACCTATCCGAAAGATATGGAGGAGGGAGAAAAACTTCCCGCCGTTGTTCTCGTTGGCGGTGACGGCGGCAATACCATGGATATGAGATCCGGATCGGTCCGGCCGTCACCGTCAACGAGAACAACGGCGGGAAGTTTTTCTCCCTCCGCCATATTTTTCGGATAGGTGATCTTTGCCGAAAGCGGAAAATCGGTACCTTCACCCAGAGTGATCTCCTCTTCGGCTACACTCTCCGGAACAAAGATCCGGCTCCAAAAACCTTTTTCCGTTTCATACAGATCCGCCAGCGCCAGTTCATCATTGGAAGTAAAGAGAAGAGCCAGCATCAGACTGCCGCCGTTTTCCATCTCCATTTCACCAATATAGGCTTTTTCGTTTCCATACTGATAGCCTTCCGAGATAAATATACTCTCCGGCTGACCATAGACAGAAGAAAGCTCATGCCACTCTTCAAACAAGCCCTCGAAGGTCTCCGCATCTTCCAGCCCTGCATGATAGCCCATATCATTGACTGTCTCAAGGTCATCTGCACGAAACGCATCCATGATCTGTGTCAGGTAGATGATTCCATAACCGTGGTCAATATCGGAAAGAGAATCGAGCGGTTTCCCGTAGATCCGAACAGTCATACCGCAGCCTGTCAGGCTGATAAGGAGTGCCGCCATGACAATCACAGCGGCAACTCTTTTCCATAACTTTTTCATGATATTATTGCTGATTGGCAGACCAGGCCAGATAGGCGTTCATAAAGTTGTCCAGCTCTCCATCCATAACGGCCTGGATATTGCCGGTCTCCTCCTGCGTACGAAGGTCCTTGACCATCGTATAGGGGTGGAAGACATAGGAACGGATCTGCGAACCGAAGGCATTGTCCATGACTTCGCCGCGGATATCCGAAAGCCGGCCAGCCTGTTTTTCTTTTTCCAACTGATACAGCTTGGCCTTGATCATCTGCATTGCCTTGTCCTTGTTCTGGTACTGTGACCGCTCATTCTGGCACTGCACAACGATACCGGTAGGAATATGGGTGATTCGGATAGCCGAAGAAGTCTTGTTGACCTTCTGTCCGCCGGCACCGCTGGAACGGAACACATCGATGCGAAGATCGTCCATGTTCAGATCCACTTCCACATCTTCATCGAGTTCCGGCATCAGATCACAGGAACTGAAGGATGTATGGCGGCGGCCTGCTGCATCGAAAGGAGAAATGCGCACCAGACGGTGGACGCCCTTCTCTGAGCGAAGATAACCATAGGCGTTTTCGCCATTGATCTGGATCGTAACGCCCTTAATGCCAGCTTCATCACCTTCCTGATAGTCCAGCAGTTCAATGCTGTAGCCGTGCTTCTCTGCCCAGCGGGTATACATGCGGTACAGCATACTCGTCCAGTCGCAGGCCTCGGTTCCGCCCGCACCGGCATGAAGCGTCAGGATGGCGTTCTTGGCATCGAACTCACCGGTAAGCAGGGTCGTAAGACGCAGTTTTTCGTACTGCTCTCTGAAAGACTTGATCTCCTCTTCTGCTTCTTCAGCCAGAGAGACATCTTCTTCCTCCTGCCCCATCTCGATCAGAGCTTCCGCATCTTCAAAAGCCTGTTTCAGACTCTCGAACTCATCCAGACGGCGTTTGACAGAACCTGCTTCCTGTACGATCTTCGAACTTTTCTCGGGATCATCCCAGAATCCGGGTTCCATCTGTTTGTGTTCCAGTTCTTCCACCCGAAGTCTCAGGCGGTCCAGATGGAGCGCTTCCGCAAGCTCAGAAATCTGCGGCCGGTATTTCTCCATCTCCAGCTTCAAATTGTCAAATTCCAGCATTATTGCCTCGCTATTATCCTTTTTTCATTGTTCGAATCTTCCGTGGCAGTTTTTGTATTTCTTTCCGCTGCCGCAGGGACACGGATCATTGCGGCCGATCTTCTTATCGGCGCGTTTCACCGGTTTCTTCACCTGCGTGCCTTCACCGCCGCGGTTGGTCGAAATATTCTTACCGACTTCTTTTCGTTCGACTTCTTCCTTCTCCACCAGATGGACTGTGAACAGCCCATGGATCGTCGTCCGGATGATATTTTCATTCAGTTCCTCGAACATGTCAAAGCCAAGCAGCCGGTATTCATCCAGCGGATTCTTCTGGGCAAATGCCTGCAGGCTGATGCCCTGACGCATCTGATCCATGACATCCAGGTGATCCGTCCAAAGGGTGTCCACACTTCTAAGCAGGATCATCCGCTCGACTTCACGCATCCGCTCCGGTTCGATCTCCTGTTCCTTTGCCTCGTACAGTTCTCTTGCCTCTTCCTGCAGACGCTCCGTGAGTTTCTCGGGGGTAATGGTCTCGAGTTCATCAGCGACGGAGATCTCCTTCGGGAACGGAATCACACGGCGGATCTCGGTATTCAGATCAGCCATATTCCACTCTTCCGGATATTTGGTGCCGGCGGTAACATTGTTTACCTCCGCTGCGATCACGCCATCCATCTGACGAAGCAGATCATCCTTCAGGTTTTCTCCCATCAGAACACGGCGGCGTTCTGCATAGATCGTCTCACGCTGCTCATTCATGACCTGATCATATTCCAGGAGGCGACGGCGGATACCGAAGTTGTTTTCCTCCACGCGTTTCTGGGCACGCTCGATCGCGCCGGAGAACATCTTATCCTCAATGGGTTGATCCTCCGGGATCCGGAAGGTTTCCAGCACTTTCTGCATCCGCTCTCCACCGAAGATTCTCATCAGATCATCTTCCATGGAAACGTAGAAACGGGAAGCACCGGGGTCTCCCTGACGTCCGGCACGGCCACGCAGCTGGTTATCAATACGACGAGCTTCATGACGCTCCGTACCGATGATCTTCAGACCGCCGAGAGCTGCTACGCCTTCGCCCAGCTTGATATCGGTACCACGGCCGGCCATGTTCGTGGCGATCGTGACAGCGCCGGCCTGACCGGCTTCAGCGACGATCTGCGCCTCACGCTCGTGGAACTTGGCATTCAGCACGTTATGAGCAATGCCTTCTCTCTTCAGCATTTTGCTGACGAGCTCGGATGTTTCGATACTGATGGTACCCACCAGTACCGGCTGTCCGGTCGAATGCGTCTCGATGATATCCCGAACGACCGCCCGGAATTTTTCTTTCTGAGTACGGAAGACAACGTCCGGCATGTCTTTTCTGACGACCGGCTTGTTCGTGGGGATTTCCACGACGTCCATGCCGTAGATCTCTTCGAACTCGATCTCTTCTGTCTTAGCGGTACCGGTCATACCGGCCTTCTTCTTGTATTTATTGAAGAAGTTCTGGAAGGTGATGGTAGCCAGCGTCTTGGACTCTCGCTTGACCTCGACCTTTTCCTTGGCTTCAATAGCCTGATGCAGACCATCGGAATAGCGGCGGCCCGGCATCATACGTCCGGTGAATTCATCAACGATGATGATCTGTCCGTCTTTCACGACATAATCGCGGTCCTTGAACATCAGGTAGTTCGCCTTCAGGGCGATATTGATGTGATGAACGATCTCTGCATTTTCCGGATCGGAAAGGTTCGGAATATGGAAGAACTGCTCAGCTCTTGCAACACCCTGCTGAGTCAGCGTACAGGATTTGGCTTTCTCATCCACGATGAAATCACCTTCTTCGATGATCTCCTCGTTCATGAGTTCCGCCATCTTGCTGGTATCACCGATCACACGGCCTTTCTTCAGCTGAGAAGCCAGAAGGTCTGCCTGCTGATAGAGGCTCGTGGATTTGCCGGAAGAACCGGAAATGATCAGAGGAGTTCTCGCTTCATCGATCAGGACCGAGTCACACTCGTCGATCAGAGCATAGTGCAGATCTCTTTGTACCAGCTGTTTCTGGTAAACGACCATGTTGTCACGAAGGTAGTCGAAACCGAATTCATTGTTCGTTCCGTAGGTGATGTCACAGGCATAGGCCGCCCGGCGCTCATCGTTCGAAAGTCCGTTCAGAATGCAGCCAACGGTAAGCCCGAGAAACCGGTAGACCTGTCCCATCCACTCTGCGTCACGATTGGCCAGGTAATCATTGACCGTGACGACATGTACGCCTTTTCCTTCCAGTGCATTCAGATAAACCGGCAGTGTTGCAACAAGCGTCTTACCTTCACCAGTCCTCATCTCGGCGATACGCCCTTGATGCAGGATGATGCCGCCGATGACCTGAACACGGAACGGTTTCATCTGAAGGGTTCGCCAGGCGGCTTCGCGGACGACAGCAAATGCCTCCGGCAGAAGATCGTCCAGCGTTTCTCCCTTGCCAAGCCGTTCTCTGAATTCTACAGTTTTATGAGCCAGGGCCTCGTCGGAGAGCGCCTCCATGGTGCTTTCCAATCCCATGACCTTATTCACGATCGGTTCGATCCTGCGGATCTCCTTATCCGATGTTTTACCGAAGAGTTTTTCTAAAATTCCCAACTTAGTCTGTCTCCTTTTCTTTTACCTGGGATTGGCCGCCAGTTCTCTGTGCAGCCATTCGGATCCGAGTGTACCGAACGCATCGATCACGGCATCGAGCCGCACGCCATGAGTATGGATCGTGCTTTCCTTGCCGCCGATCGCGATCCTCAGTTTATCGTAAGGGCCCTGCACCAGCATGGTTTTTTCCGCCCCGCCGATGACTCTCAGCCCTGAGATATCTACTTCATCATTCAGAAATACGATATTGTAAAATGGAATATCTCCGATCGGGATCTTCGAAACGCGGCTGAGCTCTGCCCTAAGACGCTCCGTCTGCAGTTCGTTTCGAATGACCAGGTTTTCCACTTTTACCAGTCCTTCCCTATCTTCCGGCACTTCCAGCATCCAGTCCAGATCCTTATAGGTTCCGGTCAGCTTGCCTTTCAGATATCTGGTGCAGATGACATAGATGGCACGGTCTGTCAGGAAGACAAACTCCGGCCGGTTGTCATCGGTACCGGTTCCAAAGACCCATCCCGGATACATGGCGCCGCGGTATTCCCGCACATGGGTCAGATCCGGAACTTTCCGGTTGCTGACAGGCAGATAATTCTTTTCCATGCTCCGATAGATCCGGTAACACCAGGACTGCTGCTCGTTCATGGAAGAAAGATCCGCATGGAAGGACTGATAAAAAGCGGTCTTCCGGTATGCGTCTTCCTTCTGATATCTGGAACCAGCCCGCTTAATGCCCCAGATCGCACCGAGTGCGACACCGATCAGCAGGACGACACCGGTCGCACCAAGGAAAAGTGCGATCGCCTGCTGTGTATCAATGACGGAATGAATCACCAGATACAAAATACCCATCAGTACAATGCCAATGATGATTCCGGTACTGATTCCGCGGAAAAGCGAAGCACGCTGATAGGAATCAGAGAAAAGATGAGCATCTTCATCATCGCGCCGATCGGCTTCTTTAACATCGCTGGCAAAATCAATGACAGCCGGCATGGCGACCTTCTGATAGGCGGCCGCTCTGGCTGCTGCGCTTTTTGCTTCTTCTTCCGCCGTGCTCTGGCCGGCAGCGTCTTTTCCCTTTCCGGTCAGGATCGACTTTACATCCACCGCTCGTTCGGAAAGGGGCTCCAAGGGTTTAACTTCCTCTTCCGGTTTTTTAGGAGCAGGTTTAATCTCAGGCTTCTCCTCTTCAGAGATAACCGGCAAACGAGCTGTCTGCTCGGTCCCTTCTGCAGGCCTGGCTGCGGGTTTGGGCATCTCAGCCTGGACTGCAGGGCGGTTTACAGGTTTTGTCTCCTCAACTGCTGGCTGCTTTGCCGGTTTGGGCGCTGGCTTTGGTGTCGGTTTGGGAGCAGGCTGCTTTTCCTCCGGTTCCGGCTCATCCAGTTCAAAGCCGTGAGCGATCGCTTCCTTGCGCCACTTCTTGGCTTCTCGTTTCGAAACCTTGACGCCCATTCCCATCTCGTAGCACTGGCTCAGCCAATACATAGCCTCTTCATCGCCGGCTTCAGCCGCTTTGCGATACCACTCGACCGCAGAGGGCAGGTCTTTTTTCGGGTAGGGGTCATACTGACCGCTCATCTTCAGAACGCCGATCAGTTTCATCGCATCACTGCTTCCCTTTTCGGCAGCTTCCTGAAGAAACAGGAATCCTTCATCGTGGGATTCAGGGTCCCTGCGTTTATAGCAGTCCAGCGCTTTATAATACAGCGCCATCCTCTCCAGTTCGTTGTTCTCCATGAATGGTCCTCACCTTATCTGTCTATTCCGGATAACGTACTGTTATGATAGGCGGCGGAATCAGAGACATCCTCTCCGAACCAGTCCGGCGGACAAAATGCCGCCATCTCTTCCTCGGAAGGAAATTCCACTTCCACCAGCCTGAGTCCTTTGAAGTCTCCTTCAAAGATATCCAGTTCCGCTGTCCTTTCTGTCCCCTGTTCATCTTTCAGGGGGATCAAATATCTTCTTTTGATCAGTACCCGGCCTTCTTCTTTCTTTCGAAGCGCCTCATACTGAGCCTCTCTGAGCGGCAGCTCAAATTCCTCGCGAACACTGAGTCCATCTCCCTTGACCGTAAGGACATAGGACTCTGTTTTTCCCTCGCTTGTTTCCTCTTCGATCTTTCGAAGACGGATCACAGGGCTTCGGCTGATATAGCTCTGAGTCAGTTTGCGGGAGGGAAAACTTGAGAGGTCTTCCGGCAGTTCTTTAACCAGATATTTTTTCTCGATCTCCATCGCTTTCCTCCCCTCTGATCAATTGCGGTTTCTCCAGAAGCCGCAGATTGCGTCTTATGACTTCCGGTCCCCGCCATGTAAATGCCCGGTCCGGATATTTTTCCAAAAACTGCTTTCGGCTTAAGCCTTCCAGATCCGATAAATTCAGCCGATCGATCCGATCCTTGGTAAACTCGGGAATCGGTGATGTCTTCGCCCTCTGATTATAGGGGCAGACCGTCTGACAGATATCGCATCCGAAAATCAGGCTGTCTTTGGCAAGAATCTTCTTTTCTTCTTCCGAGAGCTCGCCTTTTTTCTGTGTGATCAGACTCCGGCACTTTTCCCAATTATATGTCCCATCCCGATGGATGACGCCGCCGGGACACGCTTCGATACATCGTCCGCATTCCATACATTTGACGGGAAACCCATCCTTTGGTGTTTCCGGCAGCACTTTTTCGGACTGAAAAGGCGCATTCATCAGCATGTAAGCAATAAAAAAGTACGAACCGTACGTCCGGTTAATGAGCATCTGACTTCGTCCGATGAATCCAAGTCCGGCGCTGAGCGCCAGATGACGGTCTCTCAAGGGGCCTGTATCGGCGTAGGGATGGTAGGTAAATTCGGATCCGAGAACTTTTTTTGCCTCTTCTGCCACTCTGGACAGATATCTCGGTGCGACTGCGTGATAATCTTTTCCACGACAGTAGAGGGACAAATTGGCGTCCGGCTGATAGTCGTCTGCAAGATATGGAAAGAGGACAACCAAAATCGACCGGACCTCTTCGCTTTCAAGTTCCGGACCGGGAGAAAGAAAAGCATACTGCGAAAGTCCTTCGGCCTTCAGCTTTTCTTCTATCACAGTCCTTGCCTTGCCCAGCGTCTCATCGGTCCAGTTCTTTTGATCGTCCTCACGAAGCTTCGTCATTTTGTATTCATGATCTCGTTGAAGATCGAGCCAAAGCTGTCTGCAGAAGGATTCAGCGTGCTGATCTCATTCTGTAGTTCTGTAATTCTGGTGATCTGTTCATCCGTCAGTTCGCTGGAAAGGGATTGTCCGGCGATGGTATAAAGCTCAATGCTGTCGTCCAGCATCGTGCACAGATTATCCGCATGTGTCTTCAGCTGAGCCTGCTTGTCGGCAAGATCTTTCGGTGCTTCGATCGCGGCGATCGCCTGGTATTTATCCTTCAGCAGATTGGCATAATCCGTAAGCTGTGAAAGGGCTTCCGAATAGGCCTTCTGATCCCCGCCTTCCAGCGCTGTCTGCAGAGATGCCACCGTCGCTTTGATGTCTGCATTCATGTCGGTGATCTCGGTCAGGACAGAAGAAAGGCTCTCCTGATATTTCTGTACTTTGCTCTTGCAGGCTGTCATGGACAGAGCCATCAGGACTGCCAGGGCAATAACGATGATCTTCTTGATCGTTTTCATGGACTTGCTCTCCTTGTATCTTTTTGTTTTTATTTCCTGTTGGAAAACTGCTGATAGACTGCATCTGCCAGAGCCCGGCGGAATTCATTGGTATTTGTGCCATGTGCCACGCGGAAAGCCAGTCGGTTGGCCAGTGCCACGACACCGAATCCTTTGCTCCGGCAAACATAAATGTAGGTTCCGGAAAAACCGGTATGTCCGCATCCTTCCGGATACAGCAGCGGATCGATCTGCCAGCCGAGTCCCCGGCCGCAGCCAACATCCTGCATCGATGAGATGAGAACAGGATCCTCACTCGTAAGGTACAGACGGCCGAGCCTCTCATAGGCATCGGCATCAGCAATGATGCCCGCATGTCCTGCGGCATCGTCAAAGAAATAATGCGCATTGCCGTCATTGACGCCGATCGTCGGACGATCCTTGGACCGCCACTGCCGGAAGATCAGTCCCCGCTCCGCGACCATATGCTCTTCGATCGCATTGCCAAAGCAGGACGGCGCGATGTTGTCCGATTCGGAAAATATAGCTCCCGCCTGCGGATAATCCATCCTCCCGGCTCCGAGAAGACTCTTCAGATCCTGCTGACATGCACGCAGATCCTTGCCTTTGACTCTTTCAAGCACCTTTCCGAGCAGCATGAAGTTCATGTCGGAATAGACCATGCCTTCCTGTACTTTCGTAGCGCCGATAAAGCTTTCGAATACCTCGAAAAAGTCTTTGCCCTTCTGTACATAGAACGGATACCAGTCCAGGATCCCGCTGGTATGGGTCAGAAGCTGCCGGATCGTGGTATGCTCCGTTCTGGAGAAAAGATCCGGATAGTTTCTGATTTCCGGAAGGATATCCGGAAGATAATCCTCCAGAGAAAGCTTTCCTTCCGAGATCAGCAGCAGGATACCTGTCGCCGTAGCGATCTTGGTACAGGATGCCATATCATAGGCGGTGTCTGTATCAGCCGCTCGTCTGATTCCTCCCGGAAAATCATTCGTACCGAATGCTTTCCGATAGAGCGTTCCTTCCCGATCAAAAACACTGACTGTGCAGCTGGGAAAATATCCCCGATCCACATATCCCTGGATCAGACTGTCAAGAGCCATCTGGCCGTTCATTTGCGAATCCCCCAAGCAGACATTATTCAAATGCCTATTATATCATATTTCTTTCATAAATACAACGTTTACGCGCAATTTCTTGGATCAGGTCCGGAGCGATCAACTCCGTCCTTTACAGGGCGAAAAAAGAGGGGGTGTAAATCACTTTACATCCCCTCGGCTGTTTCTTATGCAAAGATCTCTCTCAGAGAATCAATGTCTTCTTTGACGCATCCAAAGATGTCATCACCTTTGTAATCCCATTCACGCTCGATGATATAGATGCCTGCACCGGCTTTGTTCGCGATGTCGCGAACGACTTTCCAGTTGGTCAGTCCCTTGCCGGTCGGGCAGTCCAGAGTCTTCATTTCCTGAAGGTGAGCCAGAAGCTCCGGCGGGAAGATTGGTCTTCCGTCTTCGCCGTGTTTGACCTTGGAGAAATCAAGCGGTTTCTGCGGTCCTACGACTCTGTCGGCTTCCTTGACATGGATCGCGCACAGACGATCCTGATACTTGGTCAGAAATTCCGGTACATTGATACCGGCAGCAGCTGCCCAGCCTACATCGATCTGGAATTTCACAAGATCCGGATCTGTGTTCTCCATGACGATCTCCAGGAGATATTTGCCGTCGATCTCGGCGAACTCGTCGGTATGATTGTGATAACCGAACTGCAGGCCGGCTTCCTTCGCCAGTTTGCCAAGACGGTTGAATTCTGCAGCCACCTGAAGACATTCTTCCTTGGTCTGGAAACGGGTCATCGGGCAGATGATCAATCTGGCGCCGACTTCCTTCAGGAAGGGGATGGTCTCCTCGATCTGGTTCAGCTGAACATGGCCGGAAACGCATTCCATGCCGATCTCATCCAGATAGGCTTTCAGCTCAGTGGCAGTCATATCGCCGTAGTAGCCGGCAAATTCGACGCCGTCATAACCCAGTGCTTTCAGTTTTTCCATGCTGCCCTTGAAGTCATCACGGAAGGTCTGGCCGAGTGAATAAGTCTGAAGATAAACTTTATCCATTGTAAAATTCCTTTCTTTATGAGAGTTTTTTATTTCCTGCCGGTGCCTGATCAGAATTCGATCAGTTTTCCGGTCTTGGCGGACTGATAAATAGCATCCAGGATCTGGGTCACCACAAAGGCTTCTTCCGGTTTGACTACCGGCTCACCTTTGCCTTCGATGGCATCATAATACCTGGTCGCTTCATAGACAGGAGCGGGAAGCGCACTCGCACCCGGGAAGAAATCGACACCTCTGGGTGTGCGGCATTCGGGTTTGATCGTGGTCATTTTATCATACATGATGGTATTGATGCGAAGGCCGTCTTTCATGTCTGCACCGGCTTTGGTACCGCAAAGTTCCGTCAGCGCCTCCGATACATCCAGCGTATTGAGTGCCCAGGATGCCTCAATCACGATGACCGCACCGTTTTCCATCGTTACGAAACCGAATGCTGAATCTTCTACTTCATAGGTCTCCGGATCCCAGACACCCATCATATTGCCCTGCTCGCCGGGTTTGAGCAGACGGCCGAGCTTTTCAAAGCTGGCACCCATAACTGATTTGGGTTTATAGTTGTTCATCATCCACAGAGTCAGATCCAGCGAGTGGGTTCCGATGTCGATCAGAGGACCGCCGCCCTGTTTGGATTTATCCGGGAATACGCCCCAGGTTGGAACACCGCGGCGACGGATCGCACGGGCTTTGGCATAATAGATTTCACCCAGTTCGCCATTGTCGCAGATCGCTTTCAGCGTCAGGCTGTCCTGGCGGCAGCGGTTCTGATATCCGATAGTCAGGATCTTGCCGCTTCTCTTCTGCGCATCCAGCATCTTCTGAGCATCGGCCGGAGTTGCAGCCATGGGTTTTTCACAGAGGACATTCTTGCCGGCATCCAGCGCAGCAACCGTCAGTTCACAGTGTGATACGTTCGGCGTCAGGACATGGACGGATTCGATTTCGGGAATCGCGACCAGATCACGATAGTCTGTAAATACTTTAGCGTCGGGAGTTCCAAACTCAGCAGCAGCTTTTTCTGCTCTTTCTTTGATGATATCGCAGAACGCAACGATCTCCACCCTGTTTCCCAGTGCTTTGAGGGCAGGAAAATGCTTTTGATTCGCGATTCCGCCACAGCCGATAATACCAACTTTGATTGCCATGAATAGTCTTCCTCCTGATAATTGATTTATGATTAAACCATCCTTGATTGTACCGTATTTTTAAACTATCGTCAATAAGTATTCTCCCTTGGAAAACCCATTGTTTCCGCCTGCCCGATATGGTACAATCAAACCATCAAAATCATCAGCTGAGGTGATCTTATCATGCGCAAAACGAAAATTATCTGCACGATCGGCCCCGCATCGGAATCTCCGGAGGTCCTGAAGCAGCTGTGCCTCGCCGGAATGAATGTTGCCAGGCTGAATTTTTCTCATGGAACACATGAAGAACATCTGAAAAAGATCGAGACGATCACAGCGGTACGGGAGGAACTGGATCTTCCCATCGCGATCATGCTGGATACCAAAGGACCCGAATACCGGATCAAGACCTTCAAAAACGGAAAGGTGATGATTCCTGACGGAGCCACCTTCACCTTTACTTCTGAAGAGATCGAGGGAGATGAAACGATCGTAGGCGTCAATTACCCTCGTCTGTCGAGCGAACTAAGTCCCGGTGACCGGATCCTGGTCAACAACGGACTGGTCATCTTCGAAGTGACCGGATTCGACGGGCCAAGAACTATCTGCCGGGCTGTCGTCGGCGGAGAGCTCTCCAACCGGAAGAGCATGAGCTTTCCGGGCAAAGTTCTGACCGGAGATTATTTAAGCGAGCAGGATAAATCGGACATTCTCTTTGGCATTGAACACGGCGTGGATTTTGTCGCTGCCTCCTTCGTCTCCAACAAATCCGACATGCTTGCCCTTCGCAGCTTTATGGATGAGCACGGCGGAAAGGATATCGATATCATTGCCAAGATCGAGAATCGGGCGGGCGTCGACAACATCGAAGAGATCTGCGAGATCGCAGACGGCATCATGGTCGCCAGAGGCGATCTGGGCGTCGAGATCCCCTTCATCGAAGTGCCGGCCATCCAGAAATATCTGATCAGCAAATGCCGTATGCTGGGCAAACGGGTCGTCACCGCCACTGAGATGCTGGAGTCGATGATTCAGAATCCCCGTCCGACCCGGGCGGAGATCTCGGACGTTGCCAACGCGGTCTATGACGGATCCTCTGCCATTATGCTCTCGGGTGAAACGGCCGCCGGCAAATATCCGGTCAAAGCCGTCGAGAACATGGCCAAGATCGCACAGTATACGGAAGAGCACATCGATTACCGCCAGTGGTTCATGAATACCGAATACAAGATCCACAACAATCTGGATGCGATCTCTCACGCAACCTGTGCCATGGCCATCGATGTGAACGCCAAATGCATCGTCGTCAACTCCATGAGCGGCCGGACAGCCCGAATGGTCAGCCGTTTCCGCTGCCCCATGGATATTCTGGGCAACACGACGGACCGCCGCGCCTGGAGGAAACTCAATCTCTCCTGGGGTGTAACACCCGTCATTTCCGAAGAATATAACTCACTGGATGTCGTTTTCTATCAGGCCCAGAATCTTGCCAAGGCGACCTTCAGCCTGAAGAAGGGCGACAATATTGTCATGACCGGCGGTCAGATCGGGATCGGCGGCGGCAATACGAATATCATCAAAGTAGAGACGATCAAGTAAAGACCGCCGTTTACTTTGATCAGATTCTGTGTTATAATCACTGTAACTGTTCCGTTATCAAATCACACAAGAAGAAAGGGAAAATACTATGATTAAATTTGGTCTCCTTACTGCGATCCTGGACGGTTGGAACTTCGAAGAGGCAGTTGATACTGCTGCCGAAATGGGCTTCAAATGCCTGGAAGTCGCTTCCTGGCCCGCCGGAAAAGCAACCCGCCGTTATGCCGGTGTTTCCCACATCGATGCAGAACGTGTCGTAGCAGATGACGAGTATGCAAAATACGTCAAAGACTATGTCGAAGGCAAAGGTATGCACATCTCCTCTCTGGCTTTCTATCCGAACACCATGGATCCGGATCTGGAAAAACGTGCTGCTGCGATCGCTCACCTGAAAGCTCTGATTCAGGCTTCTGCCAAACTCGGTGTTGGCCTTGTGACCACTTTCATCGGCCGCGATCAGACCAAGACTGTCGAAGAGAACATCGAACTCTTCAAGGAGATCTGGCCCCCGATCATCAAATTTGCTGAAGAAAACAATGTCAAAGTTGCGATCGAGAACTGCCCGATGCTCTTCACCGAAGATCAGTGGCCCGGCGGACAGAACCTGATGTGCACGCCCGCGATCTTCCGCAAACTGTTCGAAATCATTCCTTCTCCCAACTTCGGTCTGAACTTCGACCCCAGCCACTATGTATGGCAGCAGCTTGACTACATCAAGACCATTTACGATTTCAAAGATCGTATCTTCCATGTCCACTTCAAAGACATCAAACTGTACAAAGACAAACTGGCTGAAGTCGGCGTTCTGGCTTATCCGCTGGACTACATGAGCCCGAAAATTCCTGGCCTTGGCGATGTGGATTGGGGTGCATACATTTCTGCTCTTAATGACATCCGTTACAACGGTGACGCTGTCATCGAAGTAGAAGATAAAGCATTCGAGGGTTCCAAAGAAGACATCCTGACCTCCATTCGTCTTTCAAAACATTATCTCGACAACTTTATTGGATAAGTTCCAAGCAAAAATCCCGGGGCAACCCGGGATTTTTTTGTTTTCTTTTATAATTTCATTCAGAATCGCCCTATCAGATTCCAAGTTCTTCCTTGGCTTCCTTGAAGCACTTGACGACGTAGTCGAGGTCTTCCTTGCTGTGAGCAGCGCTGATCTGTACACGGATACGGGCTTTGCCTTTCGGCACGACCGGATAGACAAAGCTGGTGACGTAAACACCCTTCTCCAGCATGAGTTCCGCGACCTTGCCTGCGACATGTGCATCATAGAACATGATCGCAACAATAGGATGTGTGGAATCGATGATATCAAAACCGACTTCCTGGATCTTGCTGCGGAAATAGGCGGTATTCTCATGAACCTTGTCACGAAGCGCGGTGCTCTCTCCCAACATTGTGAAAGTCTCGTAAGCAGCGGCTGCGATCGCAGGTGCCAGCGTATTGGAGAACAGGTACGGACGGCTCTTCTGACGAAGCATGTCAACGATCTCCTGACGGGCACTGGTGTAGCCGCCGGAAGCTCCGCCGAGCGCTTTGCCGAGGGTACCGGTGATCACATCGACTCTTCCCATCACACCGCAGGCCTCCGGTGTTCCTTTTCCATGTTCGCCCATGAAACCAACAGCATGGGAATCGTCCACCATGACCAGCGCATCATATTCATCCGCCAGATCACAGATTCCCTGGAGATTGGCAATAATGCCGTCCATGGAGAAAACTCCGTCAGTAGCGATCATCTTGATGCGGGCGCCTTTGGCCTCTTCCAGGCAGCGGCGCAGATCATCCATGTTGTTGTTTTTATAGCGGAAGCGCTGTGCTTTGCAGAGACGAACGCCATCGATAATGCTGGCATGATTGAGCTCATCGGAGATGATGGCATCTTCCGGTCCAAGCAGTGTCTCGAAAAGACCGCCGTTCGCATCGAAGCAGGAGCTGTAAAGAATGGTATCATCCATGCCCAGGAAATCACTGATCTTTTTCTCCAGGTTTTTATGCAGCTGCTGCGTTCCGCAGATAAAACGTACGGAGCTTAATCCGTATCCCCAGGTATCATAGCTCTTCTTGGCTGCTTCGATCAGCCGGGGACTGTTGGAAAGGCCAAGATAGTTGTTCGCGCACATATTGATGACATTCTTCTTGGCTGTCGTATCGATGTGGCTCTGCTGCGGCGTCGTAATGATTCGTTCATTCTTGTAAAGACCGTCTGCCTTCAGCTGATCCAGTGTCTCATTAAAATACTGATATGCACTCTTCATGATTCATCCTCCATAATCAGAAATAATTGACCAACCGATAGAATCCAAAGGATTCTTTCACCGCTGAAGACTTCAGTCTTCAGCGGTTGTCCAATCTAATACGACTTTACCGGAATTTCCGGTATTCATCACTGCAAAACCCTTTTCATAATCACGGAAATCAAAACGGTGGGTCTGAACTTTACGAACGTCCAATCCACTCTCCAGCATATAACTCATCTTATGCCAGGTATTGAAAACTTTGCGGCCGTAGATGCCGCGGATCGTCAGGCCATTCCATACGATCTTCTGCCAGTCGACATTCGGCTGTTTGGCATGGATGCCCAAGACGGCAATATTGCCGCCGTTGTTCATCGTATCGACCATGGAGGCGAAAGCAGATCCGTTGCCGCTCATCTCCAGACCGACATCAAAGCCTTCTTTCATTCCGATCGCCTTCATGGTATCTTCCAGTTTTTCCCTGGCTACATTGACAGTATAGACAGAAGGCGTGATCTCCTTACAGAGGTTCAGACGATAATCATTCACATCCGTCACCACCACGCGGCGTGCACCGACATGATGGGCGATAGCTGCTGCCATCATTCCGATAGCTCCGCAGCCGGTGATCAGAACATCCTCACCGACCATATCGTAGGTCAGGGCAGTATGCACGGCATTTCCCAGCGGATCGAAAGAAGAAACCATATCTTCCGTAACCGTATCGGTAATGGTGACCGGCACGACATTGTCCTTCGGGATCACCAGATACTCGGCAAAGGCGCCGTTTCTATTCACGCCAACGCCTTTGGCATTGCGGCAAAGATGCTTTCTGCCTTCACGGCAGTTGCGGCAGACACCGCAGGTGATATGTCCTTCTCCGGTGACGATCTGTCCGACATGATATTCGGTGACGGCATCGCCTACTTCCACGATTTCTCCGCAGTATTCATGTCCGATCGTCGTACCCGGAACGATCGTTTTCTGAGACCATTCATCCCAATTGTAAATATGAAGATCCGTTCCGCAGATCGAAGTCTTGTGGATCTTGATCTTTACATCGTTGGGGCCAACTTCAGGGATCGGAACACGGCAAAGATCCAGTCCCTTATCTGCTCTGGTCTTCACCAGGGCATACATGAGTCCGTCTTTTGACATTGAAGGTTCCTCCAGTAAATTGTCTTTGAATCGCGAACAACTGTTCGCGGAAATGTTTTCCTGTCAAAGACATTTTACCATGAAATCCCCTTCTTTCGCAAGGCTCTTTTAGGTAATATGCCACTCCTTCAGCACCGCTGCCTTCAGTGCCGGCCACATACGGCGGCTTACCTGCAGAGGCAGCTTGGAACCGATCAGATAGACGGTGTGTGTTCCCAGCTTCAGGATATGATCGATATTCACAAAATAGCTTTGATCCGCATAGTAGAAACGCCGGCTGTTCAGGCGTTCATACAGCTTTGCAAGCGGTTCATTGCTGTAGATATTGCCCTGCCGAAGCGTATGGACCAGGAGCTTGCGGTCGACCTTTTCCGCATAGATGATCTCGTCGAAAGCTACCCTCACGATCTCCCCATCCTGGCGGAATCCGACATACTGACTGCGGTCTTCCTTCAGACGGATCTGTGCTGCATCGAGCGCTTCCGGCAGATGCTCTTCTCTTTCACTCTTCAAAATGAAGCGGAATGCATCGACCTTGTAGCTGTCATCCGCATATTCGATATGCGAATCCAGAAAAATAACCAGTGCCCGGCTGTTCAGCTGATGGATCCGGTGTGCCAGTTCCAGTCCGTTCATCTCCGGCATGTTGATATCCAGGATAAAGATATCGGCCACATTGGCATCCACCATCTCGAACCACAGATTGCGGGCAGAAGGAAAGGCACGAACAATGACCTGATCACGAACCGGTTTCGTCAGATTGTATTCATCGATGACCTTGGTGGTATAAGCGATCTCTTTCGGATCCTCATCACAAATCGCAACAACTGCCATGTCTGATCCCCTTTCTTCAGCGGGCTTTTTTCAATAACTCTTTGACTTCGTCAATGGTAAAATGATAAGCCTGACCACAGTAGTGACAGTTCATGTCCACGTCTTTGCCTTCGTCGATCAGGCTCTGAAGGTCCTTTTCACCGATACTGATCAGGGCTCTTTCTACCCGGTCCTTATTGCAGTTGCACTTGAACTGTACCGGAATTTTCGCCATGATCTGAAGATCCAGGCCTTCCAGAAGTGCCTCCAGAACCTCCTCCGGCGTGTGCCCTTCTGCCAGGAAGGTCGTCAGCTGCGGGAAATTCTGACATCTCTCCTGCAGCATCTCCGCTACTTCATCCGAAGCGCCCGGCAGCAGCTGCAGCATATAGCCGCCGCTCGTCCAGACACTCTCATCCGGATTGACCAGAACACCCAGCGCGACCGCTGAAGGAATCTGTTCGGAAGCGGTAAAGTAATAGGCCAGATCTTCCGCGATCTCACTGGTCACCAGATGCGTGGATCCCACGTAGGGTTCTTTCAGTCCGAGATCTTTGACAATGCTCATAACGCCGATTCCCAGTGCCTCGGCCACATCAAGCTTTCCCTTTTTGTTGAGCGGCAGTTCCACATCCGGCACTTCCGCATAACCTCTGACATCGCCTTCTCCGTTGGCTACAACAGAGATGCCGCCGATCGGTCCGCTGCCTTTGATCTGGATCGAGATCTCTTCATCTTTCCCCTTGAGCTGAAGGCTCATCATGCTGACGGCACTCATACACCGTCCCAAAGCAGCCGTTACGACCGGCTTTGTATGATGCCGTCTGCGGGCTTCTTCCACCATCCTGGCGGTCGATACAGCAAAAGCCAGCACCTGTCCATCTGCTGCCGTTCCACGGATCGCATAATCGGGCCCTTCATATCTGGCCTGAGGAAGTTCCTCACCCTGCTCTTCTATACGGATATTTTCATCATTCATTTTCTTCTTCTCCTTCTTCTATATACCGCTGTTTTTCCCGGATCTCCCGGGCTACGAATGTGATCCTCTCACTTTTCTCGTCCGGCTGATTCAAAGTAAAGCTGTCATAGATTCCTTCCACTTTCAGATGCGCTTCTTCCAGCCACTTTTTGATATCTTCCGCCTGATAAGCCTTCTGGTAATGCGTCTCCTCGCTCCTTCGGTAAAGACCGTTTTCCATCTCTTCGAAGAACGTCACCTGGTATTCGTTGATCTTTTCATCTTCATAAAAGTAATTATCCCAGATAAAAGCGCCGTCTTCTGTGGTATCGGCAAAAGTCTGCTCTCCGAGGATCTGACGGTATTTATATTCAGTATTCATGTCGAACAGAAACAATCCGCCCTGATCGAGATAGTTTTCAGCCAGAGCGAACACCTGACGGATATCTTCCTCTTCCAGCAGATAATTGAGACTGTCGCAGGTACAGACGATCGCATCGACCGTCCCATACAGCTCGAATTCCCGCATATCCTGCAGGAGGAACAGGATTTCTTCCGATTTTCCGGCATTCAGTGCTTTTTCGCCTGCCTGCTGCAGCATTTCTTCCGAGCCATCTACACCGATCATATCATACCCGCGTTGGTTCAGCTCCAAAGCCAGCGAACCAGTCCCGCAGGCAAGATCCAGTACCAGATGCGGCCTAAGCTGATGCTTCTCAAACAGCTGCTCGATATAATCTGCCCATTCATCTGCAGGGATGGTCTGCATAAACTCATCATACAGATGAGCAAAACTCTCGTACATACGAAACTCCTTGCTTTTTTCTCTATCGCTCTAAAAGAACATTGTATCACAGTCCGTGTTTATTTGACAATGAATTTTCACATCTTGCTCTGGCTAATCCCGCTTGACATCGATCCTGACAGGACATAAACTGAAGAAAACTTTCTTTCAGGAGGAAAAGATGGATATCTTCGCCGGGGCAGTGCCCATCTGGCACCAGGATCGCTCGGAAATCAACCGGACGATTGAATTCTGCCGGTCTTTTTCTGTGCCTGACATGGCTCCTTCATCCAGGACTTTATGCTATCTGTATGTGCATTCTGAATATGCACTTTATCTGAATGGTATTTTCGTGAATTCCGGTATCTTCCGCGGCTATCAGCATTCAAGATACTACGATACGCTGGATGTTACATCCTTCCTTCGTCCCGGTGATAATGAATTTCACCTTTTCGCCTATTCTCAGGGTGAAGACAGTTTCACTGTGCGTCATTATCCACCCTGCTGTCTCTTTTGTCTGTTTCAGGAGACCTCATCCGGAGAAAGAATACCGATCCTTTGGAGCGAACCGGGGTTTCCTGTTCGAAAAGACCTTCGCTTCAGGACAGACGTCCCCAAGATCTCTTCCCAGCTGTCCTACAGCTTTGATTTTGATGAGACAATTCGGCCTGCCGCTTATGAGCCGGCTGTTTCCTGCGAACCGATGTCTGAGATTCGTCCTTTTCTTTCTCCTCGCCCGGTTAGAAAACTGGATATTCTCCCTGTTTCTTCATCCGGAATGATCCTGACAGGAACATTTATGGAATCGGCAGAAACCATGCAGACTGTGCCGGCGGTCCGGATGGCCTCATCTTCTCTTCAGATCACCAGGCCGCTTAATGCTCCGTCTTTGCCTTCTGAAGTAGGAATTCGATTCTCTGCCGACGACACGGACTCCTCC